>JAFGMA010000346.1 GCA_016927835.1 Candidatus Zhuqueibacterota bacterium
CTTTTAACTTAATCTAATATAATAATTTAGAAGCTAAAATGCTATGCTTTTTTTAACTAAGTTCCATTGTTTTTATTTAGGTTAGTATGTGCGAAACTTGAGTAACATAATATCCGATCCTGTAGTAGGCATGCAAGGCTATCTGAAAAATCAGTACGAGCCGGATCCAAGACTACGAGATCAGTGCATTTTGAAGAGGAAATAATACTTTTTATCCTGTCCAGGAAAATAAACACTTGAATCGTCATAAATTCAGAGGATATAATTTTAACGAGGTAAATCAATGGCTTTTGAAATTCCAACAGAGACAAATGTCGGAAGGATCACCGAGGTGACGCTCGGAGCTACCGCGGAAAATGGCGGGACAAGATCGCACACCGTGACCATCGGCGGAAGCAATTCGCTGGCGTTTCATTTCTTCGAGGGGAAGCACCCCCATCCGCCGAAAATTGCTATGGAAGTTTTCGACAAAGTGCCGGCAAAGTATCCTGATTCGCTCAGGAACTATTTCAGCGATGTCATCGATAAACCCGGCGACATGGCAAAAAAATGCGTCGAAGAATGCGGCGCGGAACTGATCAGCGTGCGCCTCGAAGGAACCCATCCCGAAAAAGGCAATAAGAGCGCAGAAGAAGCAGCAGACGTGGTCAAGCACGTTCTGGAAAGCGTGAAAGTCCCCATTATCATCACCGGGCACAATCACTTTGAAAAAATAAATGAAGTGATGAAAAAAGTCTGCGAAGCCACTGCCGGTGAAAATTGTCTGATAAATTTTGTTGAAACTGATAATTACAAAACGATTGCAGCCGCGTGCATCGCTTATAATCACTCGCTGGTTGCCCAATCGCCGATTGATGTCAATCTTGCCAAACAATTGAATATCCTCTTGAACGATATGAATTTCCCAGCCAGCCGAATCGTGATGGATCCCCTGACCGGCGCGCTGGGCTACGGACTTGAGTACACATATTCAATCATGGAACGTATTCGAAATGATGGTTTAGCCGGCGATAAAATGCTGGCGTCACCGATGCTCATCACGACCGGTTACGAATCATCGGCGGTGAAGGAGAGCCGGGCGCCTGAAAGCGATTATCCCGAATGGGGAGATGTCGAGTCGCGCGGCGCATATTGGGAAATTGCTGCAACCATGAGCCTGCTCGTTGCCGGGGCTGAGCTTTTGATCCTGTATCACCCAAAAGCTGTTGAAATTGTCAAGAAAAAAATCAGCGACTCATTTCACGCCTGAGTATCGCTGAAATTGAAATCAGATTGAATATCGATCGCATTTTGAAAAGGAGAGCAACAATGGCTTTATCCGGTCTGGCTATTTTTAAATTACTTCCGAAAACGAACTGTGGTGATTGTGGTGTGCCAACATGCATGGCATTTGCAATGAAACTCGCGCAGCAGAAAGCCGAATTAAGTGAATGTCCCCACGCCGCTGATGAGGCAAAAGCTGCCCTTGGCGCTGCCAGCGAACCCCCGATCAGGTTGGTGAAAATCGGCGTGGGTGCAAACGCATTGGAAATCGGGAATGAAACAGTTATGTTCCGCCACGAGAAAACCTTCGTCCATCAAACCGGCATCACGATTCAGCTTCGAAGCTCGGAGGACGCGCGGCAACTGAACCAAAAAATTGCTGAGATCGAAAGCTATATAGTCGAACGCGTCGGCGAAGAATTATCCGCGGATCTTTTTTTCATCACCCACGATTCCAGCAAAACGACGGATTTCACACAATTAGTTCAGCAGGTTAAATCAAACTCGACTAAAGGAGTCATCCTCGATTGCCCGGACGAAGCTGCACTGAAGGCGGCGCTCGAATTAGTGAAAGATGATCGACCGGCGATTTTTCTGCGCGAAGCGGTTTCGGAAACGCAAATTGAGATGGCGAAATCAGTCAACGCAAGTCTCATTCTTTCGGGCATCTCGTTCGACAACCTGGTACACCAAGCGGAAAAAGCAAAAGCCGGCGGTGTCAATGATTTAATATTGAATATGCCGGGTGAAGACATCGGAACACTCGTTCAGAATAACACGATTCTGAGGCGAAGCGCCCTGAAGAAAAATATTAAGCCGGTTGGATACCCATTGTGCAGCGTGCTTAAGGCAGATGACAAATTCGACCTGGTGGCGAAAGCATCCACGGCGCTCTGCAAATATGACGCAATCGTAGTTTTACCGGATTATGATCGGGCATTGCTTTACACGCTATTCACCTTGAGGCAGAATATCTATACCGATCCGCAGAAACCGATTCAGGTGGAACCCAAATTGTACGCTATCGGGGAACCGACGCCGACTTCCCCGGTTTTTGTCACAACCAATTTTTCGTTGACCTACTTCATTGTCTCTGGTGAAATTGAAAATTCAGGGATTTCAGCGTATCTCATGGTTTGCGATGTAGAGGGACAATCAGTGCTCACTGCCTGGGCAGCCGGCAAATTTGTGGGCGAAACCATTGCAAAATTCGCCAAACAAATTAACCTGGAACAGCAGGTTCAGACACGGAAAATAATCATTCCGGGTCTCGTTTCGCAAATTAGCGGCGATCTGGAAGAGAATCTGCCCGGCTGGGAAGTGATCGTTGGCTGCCAGGAAGCCTCGGATATTCCCTCGTTTGTGAAAAATGTCGTTTTAGCCTGAACCGATTCGTCCAAATCTCAAGGCTTCCGGTTTTATGGTTGCCACATATTGAAATACTTTTTGGAAATGCCCAATACGGAGGTTCGTCAATTCTCCCACTAGTTGAAAAAAGCAAGCGGTGAAGAGTGAAGCAAAATAATAACGGCGACAGCGCTGCAAACATACAAAATTCCTTAAAGCAGTATACCGTGACGTTCCTTCCTTTCGACATCAGCATCGATGTCCCCGCGGGCACTAGCGTGTTGGATGCCATCAAAAAAGCACAATTGCCGATTAAAGCCACCTGTGGGGGCAAAGGAACTTGCGGGGAATGCTTGATCCGAATCATTTCCGGTTCGTATCGTCCGCGCCCCGGCACAAAGCTCTCCCAACAGGTCATCTCCCGTGGCTATTCACTTGCATGCAATACGCAAATCAACGATCACCTCACGATTGAATTGCCTCAATTCCAGGAACTGACGATTCAAGGCACTCACAATTCGGTTTTCTTCGAAAATCGCAAGCATCAACTATCTGGAATTTATAAACTTAATCCGCTTGTAAAAAGCATTGATGTGCAGTTGCCTGTACCAAATCTGGAGGAAAACTATAGCGACCTCACACGCATTAAGCGGGCGCTTCGAAAAATGTCGGGCATTGAAACTGTGCGTTGCTCATATCCGGTGCTGCAAACACTTGCCAGTACACTTCGAAAAAATCGCTGGCAGGTATCCATTGTCTTGAGTAAATTCGGCGATTCCTGGCTTATCATCGATATTCGCTCCCCAAAGGCTCAGGATCGAATCTACGGCATCGCATGCGATATCGGAACTACAACCGTGGCGCTGCAAGTGATCGATTTGAGTAACGGCAAGATTTGCTATAGCGTTTCGAGCTATAATCAGCAGCTCAAGTGCGGCGAAGACATAATTTCGCGAATTAATTATGCGCGAACACCGGACAGATTGACAGAGCTGCAGCATCTCGTGGTTTTGACTGTGAATACCCTTATCCGGAGCACCACCGAAAAATTGGAAATTTCGCCGCAGGACATTTATCTCGCCTCGATTGCCGGAAACACCACGATGATGCATTTGCTGCTGCACCTGGATCCGCGCTACATTCGCGAGGAACCGTATACGCCAACCTTCAACCAGATCGATCTCATTTCAGCGCGCGATATCGGATTGAATATTCACCCGGATGCGCGGGTTCATTTGGCGCCCGCGGTGGGAAGCTATCTCGGTGGGGATATCACCGCCGGTTTGCTCTGTACGCCTGTGCCTGGTGACGATCATCAAATCTCAGCCTTTATCGATATCGGAACCAATGGTGAACTGGTCATTGGCAATCGCGAATGGCTACTCGGCTGTGCGTGCTCCGCCGGTCCCGCGTTTGAAGGGCAGGGCATTCAATGCGGTATGCCGGCTGCCGAAGGCGCAATTGAGCAGGTAAGCTTCGAAAAAAGCGGCAGTATCAGGTATAAAGTCATCGGCAATACCAAACCAAAAGGGCTGTGCGGATCCGGACTCATCGATCTGCTGGCGGAGCTTTTTATCCACGATTACATTGACCGCTACGGGAAATTCAATGAATGCAAAGTTAATCACAAGCTGGTTGAGACTGATTCGGGAATAGGATTTCTCATAGAAGAAGCAGAGAATTGCTATTGGGGAAAAAATTTAACCATTGCCGAAAAAGATATCGCCAATTTAATTCGCACAAAAGCTGCTATCTATTCGGCAATATCGTTGATGTTGAAATACATAGGCATCAACTCCTCTCAAATCAACGCATTCTATATCGCCGGTGGCTTCGGCAAACACCTGAATATCGAAAATGCCATCCGCATCGGTTTATTCCCTGATATGCCGCGCGAAAATTTCCACTATCTCGGCAACAGCTCTCTTGTTGGCGCTTGCTTAATGCTGATGGCAGATGAAAATCGAAAACTGGTGAATGACATCGCCGAAAAGATGACGTATATCGAGCTCAATTCCGAACCCGGCTATATGAATGAATACACGGGCGCATTATTTCTACCGCACACAGAAATGGGGTTGTTTCCCACGGTTAAATCCATCATCAAGCGCTGACGCCCAACCACCTTTACCATGCAGGAATTTCCTATGCCCAATACGTATACCGACTTTGTCGATCCCTTCATCGGTGTGGATAATGGTGGCAATTGCCTGCCCGGACCCTATCTGCCGCTGAGTATCGCCCGTCCGGGACCGGATACGCTGCCTCCGCACAGGACAACTGGATACAGAAGCAATTCACCGATTATACGATTCAGCCAGAACCACGTCAGCGGAACGGGCGGGTACGGACGCTATGGAAACATCGGATTGACGCCATTTTCGGGCGCGCCAACCACGTATCTCGCCGCGTATGAGCCTGAAGATGAGACCGCTTCGGTGGGCTATTACCGGGTTCGCCTGATGCCGCAAAATATTCTGGCGGAGCTAACCTCAACGGCGCGGGTGGCGGTCTATCGCTTCACATTTCCGGAAAACTCTGAAGCAAATATTTTACTCGATGCCGGTGCAGTTGTGCAGGTGAAGGGAGAACCGGGAATCGAACAGGCAATTTCTATCGGCGGCTTTGTCGAAATTATCAGCGAAAATGAGGTTATCGGGCGTGCGGATTGCAAAGGTGGCTGGGGTCACAGCTATCCGTATTCGGTCTATTTTTATGCGTATTTTGAATCGCTTTTTCAAAGTCGCCTGGTTGCCAATGCAAATACGATCAGCTACAAAACCGGAACGCACGGACCCGATTCAAAAGCTATTCTCAATTTCGGAAAAAAACGGGAAGTTGTTGTCAAAATTGGGATTTCATACCAGAGCATCGCCAATGCCAGGGAAAGTGTGCCGCGGGAAACCGCTGGTAAATCGTTTTATGTGATAAAGGCGGCGGCTGCTGCAACCTGGGAAAAGGTACTGCAAAAGATTCGTGTCACCGGCGGTACACACGATCAGAAAAAGCTTTTCTACACGTCATTCTACCGACTGCTATGCATGCCGTCGGATCTTGGTATCGATGATGAAAATCCGCTCTGGCGATCCGGTGTGCGCCATTTTACCGATTATTACACACTGTGGGATAGTGTTCGCAATGCCAATTCACTCATCAGCCTGTTTGCCCCTGAACTCGAAACAGATCTGCTCAATTGCCTGCTGGATATCGCCGATCATATCGGATGGCTGCCCGATGCCTGGATCGCCGGGCATAGCGCCCAGGTGCAGGGAGGCTCTTCTGCCGACATTCTGCTCTCCGAGGCTGCGCTCAAGGGATTGCAGGGTATTGATTATCCAAAAGCGCTTAACCAAATGCGTAAGAACAATGAGCAGGAATCACCTGATCCATTCCTTTTTGGGCGCTATTTGAAGGATTATCGCGACCTGGGATTCGTTTCGACCGATGTCATCAACTGCGTATCCCGACATATTGAGTATACGTATCAGGATTGGTGCATCGCCCGCCTTGCAGAATTGCTGGGACAATCCCAAATTGCCGCCCAATATTTCAACAGCGCTGAAAAAATATGGAATTTGTGGCGGGATGATTTGAAATGTTTCGCACCCAAAACGCCGGATGGGAATTGGATTAATCCGTTTGATCCTTTCAAGCCTGTGCGAACGGATTACTGGAATGATCCATTTTATTATGAGGGTACCGGGCATGAATGGTCGTTGTGCGCGCTGCATGTCATCCCCCAACTTATCGAGCGCCACGGCGGGCGAGCAGCGTTCGTGCAACATCTCGACCAGTTTTTCGAAAGCTATATGTATGGCTGGAAGGAGATGATTCTGCATACACCTTACCTGTATCATTATGCCAATCGACCGGACAAATCAGCTCAACGCGTGCGCGAATTGATCCGAATGAAATATCATCCGACGCGAACCGGATTGCCGGATAATGAGGACATGGGATCGCACAGTGCGTTTTATATGTGTTCGACTATTGGCTTGTACCCGGTTATGGGACAGGATATTTATCTTCTGAGTGCACCCTTCTTCGAGCGCGTTGAAATCGAGCTTGGAAATCCGACGCGGCAGTTGACAATCGAAGCACCACATGCAGGCGAAGATATGCCTTTCGTCAGCGAGGCTTTTATCGATGGCAAGCCATTGACACGCTGCTGGCTGCATCACGGGGAAATCGCAAACGGCGCGACACTCAATTTTAAGCTCGCATCAAAAGCAGCCCGACAGTAACATGAATGGGGCTGCTCCGCGTGAAGGGCATTTTAAATCGGGCACCACGGCAACTGGCAAGCGCGGTTCACCACTGCATGGGCAAAATTCGTCTTCAGCTCACCCATGCGTCACTTCGTAACTCACAGCAAACCGCAATTGAGAGCACCACTTATTGGCTGCGATCTATCGCCTGTCTTGCGCCCTGCCCACAATTTCTCAATGTCGATCTGCGAATCGCCATTTCTCGGCTGATGTAACTCCTTGATTGTGAGTTGCTCGCCATCCCAGGTTGCCATCTGCTTCTGGGTGAGAATCATCCAGGGGGTCCAATTCAATCGTATCTGAAAATATCTTGCCAACACATCAAGAATATCATATTTGGTAGTAATAACTGCCAAAAAAATTTTCAATCGATTATGTTTGTTAAAATTTTCTCCGCTGCAAAATCGCTGGATTTCGAGATTGACTTCTTCCGCCATTTTTAAAAATCGTGCGATTTTTATATCTTGCTTAAACTGAATCACAGAAGCGCCGTAATCGAGTCCCAATCGAATCGCATGATAGCAATAGGTTTCTTTTTCTGGAGAATTGTGCCTGAATGCCCGGTCTAATGATTCATAAAATTTATCACTAATGCAATCAACAAGTTGCCGGGTGAATTTGCGCACCATGCGCTCATTTGCCCGTATGATATCGGCATCATCAATCCCGTTGCGAAATATCCCCAATTGCATATCAGTGGCTTTTATCAATTGAAATTGTAGCGGCTGGAACGGTTTCCTGACCAATTTTGCGCATGCGGTCAGGAATCCCTTAAATCCATCGGCATAGTATATTCTCAGCATTTTTTCCCTCCCACAATTTGAGCATAATTTATTGACGGATGTGCCCCCTTCCATGAGTTAAGCATCCTGTAAGCGACCTCATGTACACCAATATAGTGAACATTTGTATAATTGTCAAGAAAAAAAATCAGCAATTTGGCAATCCGATAGCAATGGGAAGGGAATAGCCTTTCAGAGGTTGATACCTTTGAAAGGTTAAATTAAGCTGCCAATAACCGGGCGATCACAATAATTTGCACAGCATTAAAAAGGATGGATTTCTCAAGGCTCAAACGAATTTCAATCAATCACGATGAAAATGTTCGATTCAGGTTCATGATAATCCCGAACAGGCAGATTAGTGATTCATTGGCGTAGTACTTGGCTAATCAGCGCTTGCAGCGAATCGATTAATCCTCTTTTGCGCCATTTTCGGTTCATCCTAAGCAACTGAGAACTGGCTGGTTTAAAGACAAACGCTCAATTTTGAAAGCATGCATTTGTCATTCGCTGAAAACGCTTCATTCAATCGGTTGAGATACGATTGCAATTATTTCTGATCTGGCGAAATAGCGTTCTTGGTGTCATGCCTGGTGAGATGCAGAGGTAGGGATGGGGAAATAGTATTGGTAAAGTGCCTTCATTCTGGCAGAGGCTACAATTTCTCCGCCTCTTCTTTGGTTATTTGCACCCAGCGTATTACCCGGGTCGGATCATTACGGATTGTATGCGTGTCTTTCATAATAGCTTCGACAATACAATTTCGCGTGGTTTGAAACTCATTACGCATTTTTTGCCGAATACGCGCTTCATCGAAATTATCCATAGCCAGATCGGAAGGATTGGGCTTCATAGAATAAATATATTGCTGTCCGAGGTACGCAGCCATTTTTTCCGGCTTCGACCAGGGTGATACGGAAATGCGTCGTAAATTCGGCACTTTTTTCACAGCCTCCCAACGGTCATCAACCGGTTCGCAGCATCCGTAGCAATTCAATCCGAAGCGCGACAGAATAGGCAACTGGTAGCGCAGTACAAATTCTTCGAACATATCCTGCGATACGCCTACCGTCTCCTGGCTTTCAGCAAAGCCCCACATATCGCACGGGCGAACGGTTCCATCGAAATCTGCCTGCGGCAACTCATCGGTCCAGCCGAAACCACCGGATCCGACATACGACCCGTCGCAGTTCAAGCTGAGCAGCTTCCGCTCGGTGAGGGCATCCAGCAGTGCCATGAATCCGCTACTGAGGACCGACATGATGGCGTGGAGGATTTGCGGATTATCGAGCATATCGAATAGTATCTGATCAAGTCCGCGCAGATTGACCAGGTAATTCGTCATTCCCAGGCTCCACCACCAGGAGCTTTTAATCCGGACTGAGAGCAAATCACCAAAAATCTCTTCGGCGATCTCTGCCAGGCGTTCCGTGCCGGCAGTATCAATTTTAAACGTCGGGAAATGCAATTTCGCGATATCAGCTTCGGTTTTCACCGGCGGATCCCAGCGATAGGCATTGCCGCGCCCTGCGCCGATAATTTTAGCCTCCAGTCCCCAATCATACCCTGTGCGAACATGCGAAACATCGAAATACGGATCGATCGTGCGATCGTCCCGCATCTCTTTTCCCCTGAAAATTTTGGCGCGCAAATTGAATTCCCAGTCCCGGGCGAATGTGTTTTCACATTGCAGAGACTCATCCGGAACGATTTCGCGCCAACTGCCTTCGGGATCGCAGAATACCAGCGGACGGGTTGACTGCAGCATATTATGCCTGAGCCAGAGGTCGCGCTTTTCGCTCTCAATGGGTTGTACTGACAGCTCCGCGACCGTGCCCGCAAGTGACCGCAGATGGTCTTTTTCAGCCTGGCTGAAAGTCAAGCCGTCTTCGACAAGTTTCGACTCCACAATGAGTTCTGTCGCGTCCGCCGGATATTTTTTTGGTGATGCCGACATATTCGCTCCTTCATCTTGATTCGTTCAATTCGTTGTGATATTTCTGGTTGAATAATTATCGAATGACACACCTTAAATTTTCGATGTATTTTTTTCGGGAGCGCATTCCTTCAAAAATGCACTTCCGCGATTGATAACTGGCTGCCAAATCGCTAATACCGCCGCAGTGCCCCTGGATAGCCCTGAAACGGCGTTCGCGGCTCGAAACTTAGCCAATCACTTTCCGGAGCGATTCGGGATAGTGAGTGCAGCAGAAAAAACGTAACCCAGGGCGATGCTTGCGGTTTTTGAATGTATTCCCACATACCGTATTTGCCCTGCATGTCACTGACAAATTGAATCAATTGCACAACTCGCGGATCATCCCGGGAGGCACCGATGCGCCCGCACAAATCGAGAATCGCTGACACGTCATATTTGGCATAAAACGTGAAAGTTCCGCGCGCCGGTTCGCACCCGATCATCCGGCTGGCTTCGAAGCCCAGGGTGTGTTTTTCAAAGGTTTCCCGCGCAAGTAACATATCCAGGGCACGGCGCGCAGCCAAACCGGATCGTCGATTTTCATGATACGCCAGGCAAAAAAGCGCCCCGGTCGTGTTCGATCGACATCCCCATCGCGAGTGCGGCATTTTTCGATATCCGGCGATGTAGCCATAATTCCCGCCCGCAATGCCCGCCGGAAATGCACCATCTTCCAGGCGCTTTGCCAACAGCCATTCATACGCGCGCTCAGCCCTCGGATCGGTTCCCAAACCGCAAGCCGCTAGACCCCGCAACGGAAGAGCGGTTTGAAGCGGAATCATCGAATACTTGCTGCCGGGCGATACCCCGCTCTCTTCAGAATCCTCCTCATCGCCAGCGAATTGCCAGGAGCCATCCGGCTGTTGACGCGAAAAAATGAATTCAGCCGCGTTTTTGATTTCCGCCAGTTCCGCGCTAAATCCCAAAAACGCTAATCGAACGAGCATGAATGCAGTGACACGAACCGGATTTCCTGAAACCGATCGCTGGAAATCAGTTGCTTTCCATGAACCGTCGTCAGCTTGCTTATTCAAAATGCCGGTGACCAGCGGATCGTTTAGGCGCATTTTTTCAAATTCCAGCACTTCCGGATCATCTGCCGGTCGCTTGAGCAGATCGCGCAGCACACGCAACCGGAAGCACAGTGAAGGATTTGCGAGTAATAAAGGAACACGGTTCATTTGAATGTTCCGAAGATGCGAGAAAAATTACCCGTCCCTCTCATCGATTAGAACGGTGTGTTCACTCAGCCTTGAATTAGCTTGCTGAAAAATATATTCAGCCATTCATGAGAGCTGCATATCGAGATTCCATCGTTGCACGCAGCTTTTCAAAGCGAAAATGCAATCCACTAATCCGCTTTAAAAGTGGATTCCCGATCAACGGATCTCGGGAATGACAGGGAGGGCTTTCGAAGAAGCGATCAAAATACACACATGAAAATCATTCTCCACAACCAAAAATTTCTCTCAAATACGGCGCTGTCGCGCTATCGCCTGCTGCCACGCTCTCCGGTGTGCCGGTTGAAACGACGCGCCCGCCGTCGGGTCCGCCCCCGGAACCCAATTCGATCAGCCAGTCGCACGCAGCGAGTACATGCGGATGGTGTTCGATGACCATCACGCTGTGCCCGGCATCCACCAGTTTTTGCAAGACCGATACTAGGGCTGCAACATCTTCGGTGTGCAATCCGACAGTCGGCTCATCCAGCAAATAGAGCGTGGGTTGTGAATTCGTTTTGCATAATTCCTTGGCAATTTTCAGGCGTTGAATTTCGCCACCCGAAAGTGCGAATCCCGGCTGGCGCAGCACGAGATACCCCAAACCAACTTCCCTGGCAATCGCTGAAAGACGACTGATCGCAGCATGTTCTTTCCATAACTCATAAACTTCATCGAGCGTAAGCGAGAAAATTTCGGGCAGCGATAAATCCTTCAGACAAACCGCCCATGCTTCTTCGAGGTAACCGGTTCCGCGGCAGGTTTCACAAGTCGATTGCACATTCGGCAGGAATCCCATATCGATAGTGAGCGTCCCCTGCCCGCTGCAAGCGGTGCATGATCTGGACAGGGCTTTCGCTGTCAAACCCAGCGCCTGTGCATCTTCGCTCTCCAGGTAAAGCTTTTTCAGAATTTCCGTCAAATTCAAATAATCCGCGGGACTATGGATGCCTTTCCGCGCCTGGTCGATGATGATCGTGCGTTCCGGCGCGCCTTCGATACTGGCATGTCTGCCCGGCGAGATCGGCTCATACGCCACCGAGGTGGTTTGCTTTTTGGGTGACAGAACGCGCCCTAGCGTATCAATCATCAACGTGCTTTTGCCGGAGCCGGAAACGCCGCAAATACCGACGAAAATGCCCAGAGGAAGCGCTAGCTCATCGATTTTCAAATTGTTTTCGCGAGCGCCTTCAATCCTCAGCCACTCTTTCGGCGTGCGCCTTGTCGCTGGAAAGGCTGGCTGGCGTTCGCCGCATAGCCAGCGTCCGGTGAGCGTATTCGTAGCGGCGACTTCTGGCGGACTGCCGCGTGCGACAATTTTTCCGCCGGCAGCGCCTGCACCGGGTCCCATATCGATGATGTAGTCAGCAGCCCGAATGATAACCAGGTCGTGCTCGACGACAATCACGGTATTGCCTTCATCGCGCAGGCTTTTCAGTGAATTCAGCAGTGCCTGCACTTCCGATGGATGCAATCCACGCGTTGGTTCGTCCAGCAGCAGCGTCAGCGATGTCAAGCCGCTTCCAAGCAGACCCGCCAATCGGATGCGTTGAGCTTCGCCGGCTGAAAGCGACGATGTCAATCGATTCAAATGCAAATAGCCTAATCCGACCTGGCACAGGAATCGCACCCTTTTGCGCAAAATTTCCAGGCTGGCGGCGAGAAATTCCGTTGCATTATCCGGAATATGAATTCCTTCAATCTTTTGTCGGAATTGCATCAACGGCATTTCACTCATTTGGTGGATCGAGGTTGCGCCCAATTTTACAGCGGCGAATTCGGCTCTCAATCGCGTTCCTTTGCATTCGGGACAAATCCGGGTGTCAGTATACGTTCCGCCCAGATCCCAGTCACGAATCCAGCCATAGAATCCGGGAAAGCGAACCGTGCGGGTACTGCTGCGTCCGGCTTTGCTTCGAAAAATGACTTCCAGCGGTTCCGGATCGCCGAATAAAAACGCTTGCTGCGCTTCAGGGCTCATTTGATTCCAGGGGGTGGTTGCCGGATCAAAATGATACCGGACCGCGACTGCCTGCACCAGATCATAGCCGCCATTGAACGGCTTACAAAGGTAGCCTTTTGGAAAAAATCCGGGTGAATGCATGGCACCTTTGCACAGTGGCAGTTCCGGGTGTATGATCAGTTTATCCGGATTGGGAATCTGTTGGCTGCCAACGCCGTGGCATTTGCGGCAGGCAGCGCCATACGAAGCCGGCAGAAAATGCCGCGGTTCCGCAATTCGAATCGTTGCCTTACACGACGAGCAGCGCCATTGATCTTCGCGAACCATCCTGGTCCCGCAATTCAGACAATTCAATTCACCGAGAAATGAAAATAAAATTGCCAGATGATGCGACAACTCGGTCACGATGCCGACTGTCGATCGTAAATTGTGCATGTTGCGCCTGGTTCCGATGGTCAGCGCCACTCCCAGACCTTTCACAGAATCCACCGGCGCTTCCGGACCTTCGCGCGTATTCTGACGTTCGTAAAGCGACAGACTCTCGAAAAATCGCCGTCTGGCTTCGCTTTCAAGAATATCATTGACCAGGCTCGATTTACCCGATCCGGACACGCCGGTGACAACGGTTAATTTTTCTTTTGGAAAATCAACATCGACCTGCTTGAGATTGTTTGCCCTTGCATTGCGGATTTCAATGCAATCTGAGCCAGTTTTTTGCTTTTGCAGTTGATTGAATTTTGGTGATATCGTCTTTTCCTCACGCAGCGCTTCAGCAGTTAGCGAGTTCTTGCACTCCAAAAGCCCGGTCACTGAGCCGCTGTAAAGCACTTGCCCACCCGCCTCGCCCGCACCCGGACCGAGATCGATGATCCAATCAGCAGCCCGAATAATGTCGGTGTTATGCTCCACCACAACGATTGTCGCTCCGGCACGCACCAGCCTGTCGAGTACAATCAACAAGCCGGCAATATCGTACGGGTGAAGTCCTGTTGAAGGTTCATCCAGCACTATCAGGTTTTGCGCCAACGATCTTCTGCCGAGAGTCCGCGCCAATTTCACGCGTTGCGCCTCCCCGCCGGAGAGCGTAATCGAAGGTTGCCCCAGCAACAAATATCCCAGTCCCACATCGCATAAAGCTTCCAAAATACGTAGCGCGGCTTCCCGCTGCGGCTTCGAAATAAACCTGTCGGTCTGCATGATGGAATGAAATTCTGCGATACTCGATTCATACACATCTGCGATTGATAGCTTTCTTCCGTCCAACTCGATTCGGGCAGATAGCACTTCATCTGAATAGCGCCTACCGCCACAATCTGCACAGGTGCTCCATGTTGAAGGCAAGTAGCGCATCTTGATTTCCAGCGCCCCAAGTCCCTTGCACACGGGGCAGGCGCCTTCGGGGCGATTGAAGGAAAAATATGAAGCGGTTAGTCCGGTTCGGGAGGCGAAAAGATCACGGATGATATCCGACAATTTCGTATATGTTGCCGGATTGGAACGAGGATTTCGACCGATAGGCTGCTGATCGACAATCAACGGTTTGAGCAGATGCCCTTCGATGGCGTCGCAAAAAACCGGTTGTTTTTTGCTGAATGAGGGAAGCAGCACGCCTTCAACCAGCGTACTTTTACCGGAACCGGAAACACCCGTTATCACGGTGAGCCTGCTGGCAGGAAAGGCAACATCGATATATTTCAAGTTACGCAGGTGCGCCCGGCGAATCGTCAAAAATCTTTTTACGGGATGTCGTTGAGCCGGCACATGAACCTGTTCCCTGAGACTGAACAGCTTGCCGGTGGGTGAATCCTGCTCCCAGAGTTGCACCGGAGATCCGCTGAATACAAGACGTCCCCCTTGATGTCCGGCACCCGGTCCGATATCGATGGCATGATCAGCGGCAGCGGCAGCAATACGGTCGTGTTCGACAAAAATGACCGGTCCTGCCAGCTTGCGGAATGCGGCAACCAGTTGGTTCACATTCGCCGGATGCTGCCCGATAGTCGGTTCATCTAAAATATGGAGCATGTCTTCGAGGCGACCGGTCAATGCCACCGCCAGACGCAGGCGTTGCGCCTCACCTCTCGAAAGCGTTGGAACTGGTCGATTGAGGGCGATATATCCCAAGCCGACTTCTTTCAATGCGTCTAGTCGCTTGAGAATTTCTGAACGCAGCCGGTTGGCAGTTCCGGGCAAATAGGCTTTTGTAAAAATAGGCTGCAGTTCATCGATGGATTTGGCAAGTAGCGCGGTGAAGCGAAGCTGCTGCCAGCGCACGGCTGCTGCTTCCGGGTGAAGCCCTGTTTCGTCGCAGCGTTTGCAGCCAGCGCCCTGGCAATCAGTGCATCGCATGTGAAAATGCAGCGGTTCAATATCACTGAACCAGGTTCCGCATTCCCCGCACACGAGCGCCCACGAAAGCTTGATATCAGTTTCATTGCCCCGCGCAACCAGCGAAAAGGCTCCCAGTGACGAAGCGGCTTCAACGGTTTGCCGGATTTCTTGCACGGCATTCGAGGCTGATATTTCGCCGAAATTAATTTCAATGGTGTGCGCTTTTTCCGGGGACAAGTCGATCGACGAAAACGGGTATCCATCTACCAGCAGCGCCGAAGACGGAAATTCCTCTAGCAAATAATTCAACAGGGTGCGATGACTGCCTTGAACAGCCTGCATGAGCGGCACAAAAATGGCGATGGCGCTGTCTTCTGAAAGTGCTCTCAAGCGGTCGATAATTTCATCTTTGCTAAAAACGGTGAGAACCGCTCCGCAACCGGGGCAACGTCTTTCACCAAAATTCGCATATAGCAACCTCAGAAACGGATGCAATCCCGAGGCTGTGGCAAGGGTCGAATTCGGATTCCGATTTAATAAATTCTGACCAATCGAGATCGCCGGACCCAATCCGGTTATTGAATGTACTTTAGCAGGCAAAAGTCGTTGCGCTGGTGATCCGAAGGCGTAAATATCCAGAAAACGCCGGCGTGCTTCGTGATACAGGGTATCGAAAACCAGCGACGTCTTGCCCGATCCGGAAACACCGGTGATTACGGTCAGCCCATCGCCGAATTCAACATCGATTCCCTTTAAATTATGTTCGCCAGCACCGCGGAGTACGATTTTCATCTCAGACACCTCGTTCGGATTCCCTCCCGCTTTATAACGAATTCATTGATAGTAATGCAAAATGATCAAAAAGTCAAGGGGAATGTTTGAATCACTTCAACCATCCGAAGTGAATTGGAATACGAATCGATATCCTTACCAGGATGGATGCTTCTCCAGGAATTTCAATACGGATTTTCCTTGCGAAAATCTTGAATTTTTCATGGCTTAAATATAATTTAAAGAGGAACATTTAGAATCAATCCTCTGTTATAATGATCAGCAACCACTGATAAAGTTGCATTTCTGAAGCTCCCAGCCAGGATTATGGCAGTCGAAATCCGGCAATTAGATGTTGTAAGCCATTGCGTAAAGTCTCATTTAAAACTTCTCTTCGGACAAAAAATGAAACTCCGAATCAGTTCAAAAATGCTTGCTGGTTTTTTATTGATGACTGGTTTGTTGCTGGTGGGTGGGGCGATGACCATCATCTATACCTATCGTCTTCAAGGAGTTACCACTGAATTACTGATGAAAAATTTCACCGACCTGAAAGCTGCCCGGGAACTGGAAATGGCGCTGTTCCGAATGCGGGGATTGACTTTCAATTATGCGCTGGATGGCGAACAACGCTGGCTGGACAACCTGGAAAATTGGAAGCGGGAATTCATATCATGGCTTAATGACGCCCAGGAGACCGCGCATTCTGGCGAAGAGAAAGCGTTGCTTCAATCGATTTCGACGCTCTTCGCCCAATATGAATCCGATCTGCAACAGGCGGTAACCCTGAATAGAGCGGATCAGCCAACTGCTGCGCGGAGACTACTACTTCATGCCAGCCGCGATGTATTTGATTCAATCTATGAGAAATGCGAGCTTTATGTGGCGATCAACGAAAATGCGGTGTTTGGCATTGAAGCGAAAATTCAGCAAGCCAATAAATTTGTCAGGATTGCGATGTATTGGCTGATGATCGTCGGCATGACACTCGGCGGTTTCCTGGGCGTGATGATATCCCGTAGCATCATCAATCCGATTCACGAACTGGTTCTGAAAGTGCGCGGTGCGACTGGCGGCGAACTGGTGGAGCGCGTCAAATTGAAGCATGATACCGAAATTGACGAACTCGATTTTCAGGTGCATAAACTCATCAATCGCATCAACACAACGATGCACGATTTGGAAAAGAACCGACGGCTACTCGCCCGCGCCGAAAGATTGGCGGCGCTGGGAAGAATGGCAGCAGGCGTGGCACACGAAATCCGCAATCCCCTGACATCCATCAAAATGCTGATGTATTCGCTGCAGGAATCGTTGATCCGGGATGGTGAGAAACACGAAGAACTGGATGTCATCGTCAAGGAAATCAATCGAATCGAGGGATTTATCACGAATTTTCTGCAATTTGCGCGCCCGCCGGATCCGAATTACGCATCCCGCAAGATCAACGAGATCATACGCGAAACACTAATGCTGCTCGATTCCCGCCTCAGGCAAAATGGCGTTGAATTGGTTGAACTTTACGACGAGAGCCTGGCGCCCATTCTGGTGGATGCCGATCAAGTAAAACAGGTCATCATGAATCTGGTGCTCAATGCAGCCGAATCGATGCCAAACGGGGGGCGCCTGACGATCCAAACGCGGCAGGCTGCGCGGTCGCTGCCTGAGCACAACCACGATTGGATTCAGATAAAAATCGCCGACACGGGCAGCGGCATCCCGGAAAATATCAAGGATTCCCTTTTCGATCCATTTGTGAGCGGGCGCGCCGAGGGCATCGGTCTGGGATTGTCCATCGTTCACCAGATTGTGCACAACCACAGTGGGTGGATCGAAGCTCAAAATAATCCGCAGGGGGGAGCCACCTTCAGCATTCATTTTCCCGATAAGCGAGGCTAAACAGGCATGCACCGATTAATGATAGTTGATGATGAAGAGAGTGTGCGCTATTCATTCAAAAAAATCTGGCGCAAACCCGACTATGAAATTATCGAGGCTTCGAGCAGCGCCGAAGCGCTTGCAACGCTGGAAGAGACCATTCCCGATTTGATCATTCTGGATATTCAGATGCCGGTCATGTCCGGACTGGAATTGCTGCAGCGCATTAAAAGCAAGTTGCCAAAAATACCGGTTTTAGTCATCACGGCGTACAGCTCCAGCGAAAGAGTGATCGCCGCCATGAAATACGGCGCTTATGAATACATCGAAAAGCCCTTCGACATCCCGCAGATGAAAGCTCTGGTCGAAGAAGCCCTGGAAGCCGGCGAGCTGATGCGCAAGGAGGTGCTGCTGGAACCACAAGCTCGGGAGGAAGCACAAATCTCTGACCAACTCATCGGCAACAGCGCTGCGATCAAAGAGGTTTGCAAGATGATCGGCAGGGTGGCGCCCAGTGATGTGAGCGTCTTGCTGGTCGGTGAAAGCGGCACCGGGAAGGAATTGGTGGCGCGAGCAATTTATCAAAATAGCGCACGTTCAGACAAGCTCTTTCTTGCAGTGAATTGCGCGGCTATTCCGGAGACATTGCTGGAAAGCGAGCTTTTCGGATACGAGCGCGGCGCATTTACAGGCGCGAATAAACGTAAAATTGGTAAATTTGAACAGGCGGATGGCGGAACGATTTTTCTGGATGAAATCGGCGATATGAGCCTGGCAACCCAGGCTAAATTGCTGCGCGTGCTGCAGGAGGGTACGTTCGAGCGGCTTGGCGGCGAAATAACCATCCATTGCACTGTACGCCTGATTGCAGCCACCAATCAGAACCTCGAACAGCTCATTCGGGGAAAAAAATTTCGGGAAGATTTATACTATCGTATCAAAGTCATCACCATCACGCTCCCACCACTGAGAATGCGCAGAGATGATCTGCCGGAATTGGTGGATTACTTCATGGCAAAGCATTTGAAGCAATTGAATCGGGAGCATGTACGTGTATCGCCGGCAGCCATGAATCTGATGAAAGCATACGATTGGCCTGGCAATATCCGCGAACTGGAAAATGTGCTAAAACGATCGATTCTGCTCAGTAAGGGCAGCCTTATTCATTCGGAAAATGTCGCACCCGAATTGCACGCACCGAATAAAATCGCCCCCGAGATGCAAAACAAGCGGCTGGCGGAGCTCATTCCGGTTGATCTCGAGCGACACCATGGAACGCTGTATGAAACGGTCATGTCCGAAGTTGAGCGCGAATTGATCATAGCGGCGCTTAAATCGGTCAAGGGCAACCAGGTACGCGCAGCGCAATTATTGGGCATATCGCGCGTCATGCTTCATGATCGGATTCAAAAATATAGTATCAAAACCGATGTGATTATTCAGGAAACGTAATGCCTGTCCGCCCGATTCTGCTTCTACTCCCCTGTTGACTCCTGATGGTTAAAACCTTTTCTGCCAGCCATGTAGCGAGCTATTTTTCAAAAATTCCTGGTATTGCTATTCAAAAATTTAATTCATCGGCAAAAGCGTCGCGGCTGTAAGCGATTCATACAGAATATAAAAATTTTTTACACATTTGGCTGCAAAGGCGTGTTTCGATGCAATCCTCAAATAACGATATCAGTTTATATTTTAATGAATTATACAGATGCCACATAATCTGAAAATCTGGCATTTGGTTTGGTATTTATTTAATCAGAATCATTTGTTATCCCACAAAAGCCGCGGCATTATTACCGGGGAGAGCAGTCGGGTGGGATGCAAATTTTAAAAATAAGCACTACTTAAAATGATCAGCAGCTTGACAGATAACCTGATATGGCAATGAAATAAAATGAGCGTCGAAATGTTGAAGAATTTGGGAAGGTTGTGCAATCGATATGAGGAATTTAATGCAAAAAAAAATTTTAGGGATACTATTTCTGATAATTGGAATAAGCGGATTATTTTTGCCCGTGTTGCCGGGAACAGTTTTTTTGATTGCGGGGATTTATTCACTTGGCTTAAATGAGAACCTGATGCGAAAATCCAGCACGTTCCGTCGATTCGACAATTGGTTGAAAAAACATCTTGATCAGGCGGCAAAATAGAATTTAATGGACGGTCGATTTATTCGCATTTGACAATAACAAATCAGCAAGAACCGAACATGAGCAGCACCTTACTACATCGGATTGAAACGAAAGCGCCGGAGGCGGTACTACCGCGCCCAACGATGAAAAAGAACAAGTGGCGCGGCGGAGGGCTGCTCATAGTCGGTTATATTCTGTCACCTTTATCTTGGTGGAATGATGCATTCGTAAATATTCCGATCTCCTGGCTCCTTGCAAGCGTGATTGCGATTGTGTGGTCAGATGCATTTAATTTAGCATTTATTGCGATCTACTGGTTTACGAATTTCGCCGGTCTGCTCTTGATGCATGCCGGAAAAAATCACCTGCTGCCCCATAAAGCGAGACCGGTCAAGATCGTTGGCGTTATTTTGATGACGATAGTTTATACCGCAGGTATCATCCTGCTCCTGCGGACAAACATTATAGCACCATTGCATTTATAATCATTCAAGACAGGATAAGAAGATAAAGCAAGTTTCATAAAGGAGGCAAATAATATGAGTGGCGTTTTAATGTGGATTTTAATAATCGGTTTCACCGCGTTTTTTTCGGTCCTTTTGATATATACGTTTGCCGTAGGAATCTTCACCAAATTTGAGAGCAAACAAAAGGAAGTGCCGAACAGGGAATTTCATGATTTGCCCCATGACAAAATCAGACCTAAATTCATCGGTCGAAGCTAAGGTGATTCATTTTTTAGGGTATGAAATTAACAATCGCATGCTGATGATGCTGACACAATAAAAATAATTTTCTCTCGTGTATGATATCCATTCCCTTCGGTTCGAAATCCCCTGTTTTCAAGCCAGGGGGTTTTTTAATGATTCGTTTTCAGCTAGCTGCACGGCATCAAAGAATCAGGTGCGTTAATTTTTAATATCCCTCTGAAGCCCGTCCTGGCAAAAATTACTCTGCCACGGTAACATCAAATTAAAGGGAGTCGCAGCATGATTGGAAATATTGGAATCGGTGAGCTGATGGTGATCCTGATGATCATTTTACTGCTTTTCGGTGCAAAAAAAGTCCCGGAGATAGCCCATTCATTGGGACGTAGTATTTCCGAATTCAAAAAAGCCATGAATTCCACGGTTTCTGATATACAGGACGCATTTGAAACTCATGAGACCGGGAATTTGAAATCGAAATGAATAGCACCAATAAATCGATGCGAAACAAGGTTTGTCAGGCGAAAAGTGACAAACCTTTTTTTTATGCAGCTAATGTAAACCGGAACCAAAGTTCATTTTCAAGCATATCA
Organism: Candidatus Zhuqueibacterota bacterium; assembly: GCA_016927835.1. Classification (GTDB taxonomy): domain Bacteria; phylum Zhuqueibacterota; class Zhuqueibacteria; order Thermofontimicrobiales; family Sulfurfontimicrobiaceae; genus Sulfurfontimicrobium. The sequence goes on from JAFGMA010000346.1 coordinate 21,234, forward strand.
CAGAAAGGGCAGATCCAAAAACAAGCCTCGATTTTAAATTCAACATTTACAATCATAAAAGCTGACAGCCGTTTCAATGACATCCGGACTGAAAACAAGAAGACTCTTCAAAAAATAGGGTAACAGAAAAACCATGGACGATAATTTTTTAGAGCAGAAATCCCCAGGGTCATTTCAAAAGCTTTTTCGGAATAAAATATTGCTCACCATTGCCGGGACGCTGATAATAGGTGTGAGCGCATTTTTTCTGGGGCGATACCTTCTTTTCGGCAACCTGCCGGATGATGAAGCGATTCGTTCTTATCGACCTGCAAATACAAAAAACGTCGATTTCGATACGCATTCATTGGCGTTCCCGGAAAAGCCCGTGCGGATTTGGGTTCATATAAATCGAATTTCGCCTGATTTGCAAAAGGCGGTGCTGATTAGCGAGGATGATACGTTCTATCAACACGAAGGGATTAATTGGGTAGAATTTAAAATTGCGCTCAAAAAAAACATCGAAAGCAAACGTTACAAGAGAGGTGCCAGCACCATCACCATGCAGTTGGCGCGGAATGCATTTCTGACCAAAGAAAAAACGCTGCTGCGAAAATTTCGGGAAGTAATTGTGGCTCGAAGGATGGAAGAAATTCTGTCCAAACGCCGCATTTTCGAGCTCTATTTGAATATTGTTGAATGGGGTCCGAATATCTATGGGGCAGAAGCAGCAGCACGTTTTTACTTTAATAAATCTGCCAGCGATCTGAACATGGCTGAAGCGTCGATGCTGGCAGCGATGTTACCCAATCCCAGACGCTTCAACCCGGTCACACGCATGAAATCCGCAAAAAAGCTTCAACTGCGTGTGTTGGCGCTGTTGAGAGATGCCAGAGTCATTACGCCCGAAGAATATCAAATGCTAACCGAACAACCACTCTTGCTCAGAAATACCCGCCCTGAAATCCCCGAAGACGCAGATGAAAAAATTGATAGCAGTATTTCCCAGGCTTCGAATGATTCGCTGCTGCTAATCCCCGATTCGACTCTCGACGCAATGTAGCTTAAAACCTGGGTTGAGCGATTCAACGTTCAAGGTTCCAGGTTGATAAGCCTTAACAGATAAAATTTAAAATAGCTACGCCTTGTTATATTTTTATACCTATTTATTATGAATAATTTCCGAATCATTGGTCGCCCAAAAGCAAACTCAATAGATTGTGCCCCGGGAATCCTGACACTGAAACCGCTCAGGTTAGGTTGAACATTAACTTTTGATTCGCTGACAAAATCTGTCTAAAGTGGTATTAATTTTTGTAAAACGTTGGGCTTTTCCGTTACCGGGCAAAAGGCGGACTACCGCACATTGGCAGTCATTTGCTCTTCCGATTGGCTGACCGAATTTTATGTTTTATGCCCGATTTATTTCAGGAATTCCCCACTGTTTCATCCGATGGTCATTTTAAATTCAATTGAAGGTGTCTATGAATGCTGAAGCTATTTTTGCATCAATCATTTTCGTGTGCACGTATATCGCGATTGGAATGGAAAAAATCCACCGCACGATAGTCACCATTACTGCTGCCTTGCTGTTGCTCCTTTCAGGCATTGTAACCTTGCCCGAAGCTATTGACTACATCAGTTGGGAAACCATTGGTCTGCTGTTTGGTTTGTTTTGTGTCGTCACGGCACTTTCGGAGACCGGCTTTTTCACCAGTCTGGCATTTATTATGGCGAAAAAATTGGAATATAATACAGTGAAGATATTGGTCATTTTCCCGATCATCACCGGATTTCTCTCCTGTTTAATGGACTCAATCACGGTGATGCTTTTCTTTGCCACCTTGACCATTGAACTCACCCGAATTTTGAAAGCGGATCCGGTCCCAATAATTGTCGCTGAGGTTTGTCTGGCGAATACGGGGGGGGCGGCAACCCTGGTCGGTGATCCGCCGAATGTTATTTTGGGAACGGTTTTGGGCTATACATTCAATGATTTTGTGTTGCATACTGGTCCAGTCGCACTCGTTGCGGGAGCCGCTGCAATTGCGTATTTTTACATTCAGTTTCGGAATAACATGACAGTCGAAGAAGTTATCGATTATAAGCAACTGGCACGGTTCAATCCGCGGGACGCGATAAAAGATACCAAATTAATGAAACTGTGTTTGGTTACGTATGGGATCATCATATTGCTATTAATCATTCATCCGGTGATTGAGAACGCCGGTATACCCCTGACCCTCCCGCTGGCAGCGCTGATTCCGGCTTTTGGATTGTTAATCATTGCCGGGAAGCGAGCCGAAATGGTGCTGTCCAAAATTGACTATGAAGTACTATTGTTTTTCATGGGATTATTTGTCGTTGTCGGAGGAATGGAAAAAACCGGTGTGATTCCCAAAATCGCGCATGCAATTGTTGGCATATTTGAAGGAAAGCCTTATGGTCTCATTTCAACATTGCTCTGGGGATCGGCAGTCTCTTCATCCGTGATCGATAATGTGCCATTTGCATTGAGCATGGCATACGTCATCAAAGATGTGGCTGCCAATTCGGGACTGATGGCGCTGTCGATTATGGTCTGGGCGGTGGCACTGGGGACGGATATCGGTGGGAATGCCACGCCAATCGGGGCTTCTGCCAATGTGGTGGCGTACAATGCGATGCAAAAAAACCGAATCCGGATCGGCTGGATGCGCTGGATTAAAATTGCCGTGCCCAGTACGTTGCTATCGATAGTGATCGCGAATTTGCTGATCATCTTGAAATATGCGCTTGGATTTTATTGATCCGGCGATCCCGTCGAATGAGCGCTGCCGGTTGAGACATCCGTTACCTCGCTTAACTGAGCATTGCAAAAAACAAGAATCCCGAAGTGAAATAGCCTTTTAAAGGTTTAAGCTGGATTATTCATATAAATTGCTAAAATCAGAATTTTCGGGGATGATGCGACATTCAGACGAAAAAGCATACAAATAAGATTTAGCCACTGATCTTACTATGTTAATGTCAAGTAAAAAAAACAAAATTTTCATAATATAGCATAATTTTGAAGTGCGTATTTACAA
>JAFGMA010000032.1 GCA_016927835.1 Candidatus Zhuqueibacterota bacterium
ATGACAGCTCAAAGGTAGTTCTCGGACAGACACTACTTAACACTTTTATAAATTTATGATTTTATTTTATAGACGAGCGATTTATGAAGCAGGAAGTAAAAATCATCATCGCTGAAGATGATGATGGACACGCGGCTCTCATTCAAAGGAATTTAAAACGTGCCGGCGTATTGAATGATATTATTCGCTTTCCCGATGGTCAGGAAACACTTGATTATCTGTTCCAGCGCAGCGAATATAAAAATCGTGTAAACGGCATTCCGCTGCTATTGCTTTTGGATATCAAGATGCCCAAAATCGACGGTGTGGAAGTTTTGAGACAGATTAAAGCAGATTCGAGAATGAGAAAAATTCCGGTTATCATGATTACCACGACGGACGATCCGCGGGAAGTGGCAAAATGCCATGAATTGGGATGCAGCAACTACATCACTAAACCGATCGATTATGATAAATTCGTCGAAGCCATTCGCAAACTGGGATTGTTTCTATTAGTCGTCGAAGTGCCTGCTATCAATGGGGAATAGGGCATCATTCACTAATCGGATTTTCAACAACCTGCTTGAGGTATAGGAAGCAGTCGTTATAATTCGCGCCTGCGGCAATGAATTGTCAAATCTTGCCTGTGCCTTCGCCTGTCCGAAAAAGGGGGATATTTCAAATTTTTCTGAGCTGTAAAACCCAAACGACCTTTTTTGCGATGCCCCGTGCTTTTTCCAATAGCCACCCAATCCCGTACCCAAAATTCAATCCGCCAATCACACGCATGATCTCAGGAACCTTTTCATTTCTCGATATGTTGTAATAGGTATGCTAAAATCCGACAAGAATTCAAGACGACCTACCGGATAAACGTACCCGCTAAACTGGAGAATTTCATGCGCACTGAAATTACAGATCGATTCTACCGCGTCTTCACCTATCAATCTGTCGACCGCATTCCCGATATCGAATTCGGATATTGGCCTCAAACGATTCGCCGCTGGCTGGATGAAGGCTTGCCGCTCGAGCTCACCGAAGATGAAAAAAACCAGATGTTCCTTAGAAAGCTCGATAATTTTTTCGGCTTCGAACCCGAAGGTCATTATATAAACCGCCGCTGCGATATGCACCCCCTGTTCGAAGAGGAAATCATCGAGAAAAAAGCCAGTTCGGTCATCATGCGCGACAATACGGGCGTCATCGCAGAACGCTATCTGAATGATGTCGATGAAAGCTCGATACCGCGCTACATCAAATTCCCGGTTGAAAATCCCGATGACTGGCTGGCGTTGAAAGAGCGCTTCCGAATCGACGATCCGGTACGCGTGATCCCAGAAAAAGAATTGAACCAGGCGCGGCGGTCAATGGCTGCCGGAAGATCGATCAATATGTCATTCATCGGGTTTTACGGGCAATTGCGCAACTGGATGGGCGTTGAAAATTTGTCATTGGCATTTTACGACATGCCCGATCTCATCCATCAAATGGTGGGGCATTGGGCAGAATTACTGACGTCCCAGATCGAACGCCTGCCACCGGATATCATCATCGACCAGGTCAATTGGTGGGAAGATATGGCGAGCAAAAATGGTCCCCTGGTAAGTCCGGCAGTTTTCAGGGAATTTTTGCAGCCGGGGTATCGCCGGGTGATGACCGAAGCAAAAAAACGCGGCTGCGTCATCAGCATGGTCGACAGCGATGGTAATCCGCACGATATTGTCGCAAACTGGATGGAAGAAGGCGTCAATATCATGTTTCCGCTGGAAGTTGCCGCCGGCGTCGATCCGTATGCCTGGCGGGAGGAATTCGGAATGGCGTTGCGGCTGCGCGGCGGCATCGCAAAAAGACCGCTCGTTATCGGCGGAAAAGCCATCGAAGCCGAATTGGAGCGTATCAAACCATTACTCGACCAGGGAGGCTGCATCCCGCATCTCGACCACCTCGTACCGCCCGATATTTCTTATGACAATTATCGTTATTACCTGGATCGCAAGCGCAAGCTGATTGGTAAATAGGGGATTAGCAAATGAATGCGCATAAATTCATCCCGATCATTTTCATGCTGCTTTTTGAGACATCGTACGCCGCCGAGGAAATCGACTACGCGCAGTATTTCACGCCGAATATGCTGCGCATCGATCTGCATCACGGGGCAATTCAGGGGAAGGAGTTTTTCGCCATCGATGGCATCTCCGCCGGTGGTCGATTCGCAGGCAGCAAAAAGCACCTGTTGGGTGGGCTGAACCTGGGGCAATACCAGGTTCGTGTATTCGACGCGGAAACCAATATCATGATTTTCAGCCGGGGCTATTCCTCCATTTTCCAGGAATGGTTCGGACTTCCCGGCTCGAAAACCGTGAATCGCGTGTTCGAAGAGACATTCCTCATACCCTGTCCACGCGCGAAAATTATCCTCACCTTATGCGGGCGCGATGGTTCGAATCAGTTTCAACCTATTTTCACGGCTCCGGTCGATCCTGGCGATGCGCTTATTTTCAAAGAACATGCCATCGGCGATATCGAAACAACGGACATTCTCATTTCGGGAGCGGTCGAGGATAAGCTTGATATCGCCATTCTCGCCGAAGGCTACACTAAAAATGAACAGCATAAATTCAAAAAAGATGCACAACGCGTGATGAAGGCGTTCTTCGAACACGAACCATTTTCGCGATATAAATCCCAATTCAATTTCCGCAGCGTTTGCGCGATCAGTCTTCAATCGGGCACGGATTTACCCGAACAGGGCATTTTCAAAGCCACTGCCATGGACGCGCAATTTTATTCGCTGCGCATCAGCCGCTATCTCACTGTTCCCCGCGTCAAAAAAATATTCGGCTATGCTGCCCGGGTTCCATTCGATTATATCATTGTACTCGTCAATAGCGCGCGTTACGGCGGAGCCGGATTTTATAATCTGTACTGCACCGTCGCTGCAGACAATGCCAACTGGCAGGACATTCTGCAACACGAGTTCGGACATCTTTTCGCCGGTCTCGCCGATGAATATGAAGCCGCATCATTGAATATCTATTCAGCGGAGGTTGAACCCTGGGAGACCAACATCACTACCAATGCGGTTCCCGAACAACTCAAATGGCGGCATCTTGTCGCGGACAGTGTGCCGCTGCCCACGCCTGACAGCCTTGAATACGATCACACGATTGCCGGCATGTGGGAGGGCGCGGGCTATGCATCCGCTGGCATCTGGCGCCCGGCATTCACCTGCCGTATGCGGGAAAACAGCGCAAACGGATTCTGCCCCGTCTGCCGCGAAACCATTGAGAGGATTATTCGGTGGTATAGTCGGTGATGGCGGTCTCACGGCAGATCGAAGCGCGTATGCATCGACACAGACGATGCACTCCAAAAGGAGGTATTCTCGTTGTTCTCGTTCCCAGTTTATTCTCGTTCCCAGCCTCCGGCTGGGAATGCCTATTTCGAGGCTCTGCCTCAAGATAATAAAAATTCAGTACCGCGGCAGAACCGCAGCTTCACACTCCCAGCGGGACGCCGGGAGCGAGAGACAAGTACCCACAAACCCCGGAATCCAAAAACCATGACTCTGAAAATCTGCTGCTGCATGCTTCTCATCATTCCGCTGGCAATTCAGACGCTTGCGCAATCCGGAAATGATGCTCTAAAACAAGGGGAACCCGCCATGAAACGAATCCTTGATTTTTTGCCGCCGGAAAAGCCCGACAGAGGGCGCGTGTCGCCGCTGGATGCAACCTGGAAAGACTGGCTTGAACGCACCGGTGAAATGCCGCCCGATTTCAGCCGCATGCCGGCGCTCCCTTTGTTACCCGATCCGCTGGTGCTTGACGAAGGAGGCGCAAACATCCCGGTGAAATCCACGAAACAGTGGCGCCAAAAAAAAGAATGGATACGCGATCAACTTCAGCACTGGATCACAGGAGCTTTCCCGCCGCCACCGGACAAATTCGATGTCAGACTGCTGGATGAAAAAAAAGATGGCGACGTGATTCTCAGAACGGTTGAGCTGATCTTTGCGCCGCCGAAAAAGTTGGGTGAAAAGTGGATGACACCCCGGCTCACCATTGAGCTATTGATTCCGCCGGGCAAGGGACCATTCCCGGCGTTTATGACCCAGTGGAATCATCGCGAGTGGGCGATGATCGCCCTGCGCCGGGGCTACATCGGCTGCGTGTATGCCGGCGCCGATGCAAAGGACGATACCGAGGTGTACGCCGATATCTGGTATCCGCAATACGATTTCACCTGCCTGATGCGTCGCGCTTGGGGTGCGCACCGGGCAGTGGATTATTTGTACACGCTGCCGATCGTCGACAAAGCCAAAATCGCTATCACCGGTCACTCCCGCAATGGCAAACAATCGTTGATGGCGGCTGCGTTCGACGAACGCATCACTGCCGTGATTTCCAGCAGCGGCGGCACCGGCGCCGAAGATCCGTTCCGGTATACCAGCGATAAATTCGATAACGAAACCATTGCCGATATCACCACCAATTTTCCGCACTGGCTGCACCCGCGCTTGCGCTTTTTTGTGGGAAATGAACACAAATTACCGGTTGATCAAAATTCATTGATGTCGCTGATCGCGCCGCGCGGTTTGATGCTGGTTTCGGCGATCACCGAGCACCAGGGAAATCCCTGGGGCATCGAGCAGGCGTATCGCTCCGCGGGACAGGTTTATCGCTTCCTCGGAGCGGAGGACAAGTTGGCAATCTGGCTGCGACGCGGGCGACATGGAACGGCTGCGCGGGACATTGAAACGTTCATCGATTTTTTCGATTTCGTTTTCGGCAGGGACAATATTCAGCCACCGTGCAAGCTCTACTACGATTACACCTTCGACGATTGGCGGACCCTGAGCGGGGAAACCATCGATCCGCTGGCATACCCGGTTTACGCTGCTGGTTCGAACATCAATCCTGTTTCGGGCACTCGCGAGAATGCATCCCTCGAAGGAGATGCCCCAGAAAAGGAAATTATCCGGCGCATTCACTGGCTTTTGGGCGAAGAGCCGCCCGGCGCAACCAATGCCGGTCCGCTCAGCTTTGCCAATCGCCGAAAAATCGATGACTACCTGGGTGAGGTGATTATTCGTCCCGCTGAAAACAAGAATATGGGAATCATGACCATCGGACCGTATCACGCGTTTGGCGATTACCTTTACGGCAATCTTTACTATCCGCGAGAAGCCGATTTCGAAATCCCTGGTTCACACCTGCCGGTTGTCATTTTTCTGCACGAATACGCTTACCCCACCGGCTATGCCCGGCGCATTCAGCCCTTCTTTGAAAAACTGGTGCAGCACGGATTCGCTGTTTTCGCGTTCGACATGCTCGGATTCGGGACGCGCATCGAGGAGGGAACGTATTTTTACCAACGCTATCCGCACTGGTCGAAAATGGGCAAAATGGTGGCGGATGTCCGCGCTGCCGTGGAAGCCTTGGCAAACCTGGAATTCATTGACGCGGGAAGAATTTATACCGTCGGTTATTCACTCGGCGGCACAGTCGGACTGTTTGCCGGCGCGCTCGATGATCGAATTGCAGCCACTGCTGCTGTCTGCGGCTTCACCCCATTGCGGAGCGCCATGCCTGCGAGCGGGATCGAAGGCGTGATGGCATATTCCCATTTGCACGGTTTGCTGCCGCGCTCCGGATTTTTCATCGGATACGAAAACCGCCTGCCCATTGATTTTCCCGAAATCATCGCCTGCCTGGCGCCGCGCCCGCTGCAGGTAATCGCACCGCAATTCGATCGGGATGCCATTTTCGAAGATGTAACGCGCTGTATGGAATATGTCCGCGACAGGTATGCAGCGCAGCATGCGGAAAAAAATCTTGCTTTTCAAACCCCAATTGATTATAATCGTTTCTCCGAAAAGTCACAGGACGCTGTTGTGAACTGGCTCGTATCACTAGGTATCTAATTTCAAAATTACGGTGACATAAAATTTTAGACAGGATTTACATGATAAACAGGATGTTATTTATCTTGTCCATCTTGTTATCCTGTCTAATATCTTCAACGTATTTATAAAAATAGCACTCAGCCGATGAACCTTAAGCCTGTCAAATGCGCCCGTGTGACAATACCAAACTGTTTCAGACAGACATAAAATATTCCGGTGATCAGTTTTTGAAATATGCAACGTCAAGGAAAGATTGGAGTTCTGATGCAAAAAAAAAACATATTCACCTGCCTGATTGTTCTCTGTATTTCATCGAGCCTGCCGGCAGCGCAGCCACGTCTCAAATGGCAATTCGAGGCTGAATCACAACTGTATGCCCCGCCGCTGGTTGCAGACATCCACCCGAAGCCTGGCAAAGAAGTTATTCTGAGCGATAGTGAAGTTCGAAAGCTGCGCTGCATCGATGCCAATGGAAATCAGATCTGGGAGAGCGGTGCTGACTGGAAAAAGCGCGTGACGACGGCGGCAGCATTGAGTCGGAACGCCCTGCCCGGGATTCCGGCGCTTCTGATCGGCAATGATGATGGGACGCTGACTTGCATGAACGCGGCGACCGGGAAGCGCATCTGGCAGCGGCAAGCCGGCAGCATTCAATGGGGCAATGCCATCTGGACCGATATAAATGGCGATGGTCGCGATGAAGCCCTTGCCGGAACAATGAACGAAGGCATCATCGCCTTCGATGCCCGTGGCAAGCGGATGTGGTCTTTCGGCGAGAAACAATTCGGCAGGAAACCGCTCATCGAATCCCCTATCGCCGCCGCCGACCTGGATGCGGACGGGAAGCACGAAATTATTGCCGTTGAACACGCGGGACCAATTTGCCTGAACGGAAACGGCACGCTGCGCTGGCAATGCCGCACCGGGGATGAATTCAAAAGCGCACCCGTGATCGCCGATGCCGACCGCGATGGCAAGCCCGAAGTGTATTGCGCTTCGTTCGAGGATGCTGCACTGCATTGCATCGATGCCGCGCAGGGCAATCTCATCTGGCGAACGCCGCTCATGGGGAGTGTTGATGTTTACTCCGGTTCATGCCTGGCTGTGGGCGATATCAATCAGGATGGATTCGCGGAAATTCTCAGCGCCGATGACCTGGGATACCTGTATTGCCTGAATTATCAAGGTGAACTGCTGTGGATTTTTCCAACCGAAAAGCGGGTGCATGCAGCAGCCGCGCTGGGTGATGTGGATGGCGACGGTGAAATTGAGGTGCTGCTGGCAAGCGGCGATCACGGATTGTACTGCCTCGATAGCGACGGTTTCCTGGAATGGATAGTCCGGGCTGACCTGAGATTGATCTATTCACCCACAATCACCGACATCGATGAGGACGGCAAGACCGACATCCTTTTTTGCGGCAGCGATCGCACATTGCGTTGCCTGACGTTGGATACACGCCATCAGCCCGAACGGATGCCCTGGGCGTCGCGCCGGTTTGACATCGCTCAAAGCGGCTCCGCCTTTGGCACGCACATTCCCGATCCCGCAGCAAAATTTGCCGAAACAAAACCGCTTTTCCTCTATGGCG
>JAFGMA010000347.1 GCA_016927835.1 Candidatus Zhuqueibacterota bacterium
TTAATCACTTAAAAGATTGCTTCGGCAAAAAACGCCTCGCAATGACAGTAAAAAAATGTTTAATTTATGACCGTTTGCAGTATAATAGGTTTTGGGATTGCAGGCCAACTCCCATAAAATCACCTGGCAGCGAAAGCCACAGGCTGTAGTTAATCAGATCTATTATGATGTTAAGCGATCTTTTTCAATATATCTTTATCCAATTCCAAAGTATAAGACAGAATGGTGTTGATATTGATTTTTTGGGAGGCTTTGAGAATCTCTATGCCGGTAAGTTTCCCATCGGTTGTCGTATCCAGATTTATTCCCTCCGCGATTTCAATAACACCATCCGGTTTTTGATCACCCAGGCTAAGGTATAAAGCATCTACCTCTTCGTCATAATGTACCTTCATCGACGTCTCGCTAAACAAGTGATTATCCAAATCTGCATTTCATTACAACTTGAATGCCCTTCAGAAGCAAGGCGCTTAAGTCAAGATAATATCCCTTTTTGCTATTTCCAACGATCCCATACAAAACTAAAATCGACTTCAATCCCCCAACCAAACCATTAGTTGGTAAAGCCGAAGCAGAAATTTATTTTTCGTTCTTCTCAGTAAAATATTCAGATCTTGTTTATCAAAAACAATCCGGTTCCGGCGCAGGTATTTCGTATGTAATCGAGAGAAAATACTAAGGATGTCTGAAGTTTGAAATATAGAAAAAAGATGTGATGTTTACAAGAAAATTTTGGTCTGAATCGAAAAAACAAACGGAGCAATCCCCGTATCCCTGGTTCATGAATTGGAAAACAATAAACCGCCTGCCCGGTCGCGTTGCCAGGCAGGCGGTTGTCAATTTAACCTACAGCTTTTCCATCATTTTCTCAAACCGAGGTACTATTTCAGCCGAATGCTGCTTCAGCAAAATCATCCGCGTCGTCTCCGCCATTGTACCGGTTTGCAGCCGGTAAAAATACACGCCGCTGGCGAGATTTTGTGCCTGCCACTCCACTGCGTGGGCTCCGGCACTCAATTGCCCGTCAACCGGCGAGGCGACTTCCCGTCCATGCAGGCTGTAAATTTTAAGGTTTACCAGGTTGGCGTTTGGGCAGGCATTTGTTAATTATTGAATGTGGGATACTGATATTGCTGATAATAATCTGCCTGAACTTCCTGGAAAAATTTAATTTCCGCATTGGTACTGGCACGGTCAAATCCGGTCACTTCGAGTACCATTGTAAAATAGGATGGAATAGCCCCGTGGATTGACTCTATCTGTTCCTCGAGTGCATGAAGCGATGCCTTGTGACTGAGCATCTCCACCGCCTTGACCTGTGAATTGTACCCGAATCCGGCAATGAGAATATAGTTTTCATTATTTTTGCCGGGCAATTTCGAGACCAATGCCAGATCGACAACGTATCGGCTGATGCCCCAGTCGTGGGAGGTTTGCAATGCAACGACGGAATCGCCGGTGTTGAACCTGATTTTCCCGTGCCACCAGGGCAGAGTTTCATAATTCACAGGCAGTACCGCGATCAGGTCTGACAGTGCGCGCAGATTTTTAAATTCGCCAATGTAAACGATATTTTTATTTTTTATAAAATCAATATCAATTTCGGTTGTGAAGCGGATTTCAACCTTTTTTTTAAACGATAGAAAAACCGGCTGGATGTCGATGATATTTATCAGGCTGTTGTGCGGAACTTCTCCCAGAAACCATTCTTCCGGCAGATTTTCCGGATAATTACCAATGTATGCCTTCAGTTCTTCTTTCGTATTGATGCTGTAATCCTGAATTCTGCGCGAGCGTTTCAATGCAGGGTGGTATTCATGAAAGACCAAAAAATCGCCAATGACGACCGTCGAGACATAGCCGTTTGAAAAGAAATTGCCCCAGATCGGATCCGTGGAATCGATGACATCGAAACATCGATTGTTTTGCTCAAGATACAATTTGTCAAAAATAATATACCCCGTTGCACAGCATAAGAGCAGCAGCAGCAAGGCAATAATCCAGCGACTAATTTTGGAAGTGGCTGCTGCCGGTTGCCCCTTTCGCTCAACAACCTTTACCCGGTAATGCCCTTTAGGAATCATAATTCTGATCGGATCCCCCTGACCTGCGCTGCGGTAATATTCGTCGAGTTTTTTGCGGAGTTTGTACATGTGGACTCGCACCGTGGTATCCTCGGCGGCATTGAAATCGGTGCCTTTGTTAAAAACTTCATGGGCAATGGTAACTTCTTTCGGTGTGATTCCGTCAAGGTGAGCCTGGACAAGATATTTGAGCAGATTTGTGTAAACCTCACGTTCCTGAAAAAAGTCATTTGCCAATATTTTTTTTAAGGCGACATGAAGGGAATATTCACTTTTCAAATTATCTTCCTCCAGTTGCGTATTTATTGCTTCAAGTTAATCATTTTGAAAAAGAAAAGCAAGTATTTCGTGCAACAGGTTGATCGATTTGGTAACGCTGTATGGCTTTGGTATAGATTTGTGCGGCTGCGGGAATTTGGGATGCGGGATTTCTGATAAGCGATGTGGAGGGGGCTGTTGGCAGCATTTTGAGGAAGGTGTCAGCTTTCCCTTTAATAAATCAATGAGCTAAGGTGGACGTCCGTCAACTGATGCATTTTTGTTGAATGTGCGCGATTGTTACTCCGGCAATTGATCGGAAAAGGCAGGCAATGGGCATTTAACGTACCGGATGGATGCCCGCCAATCGCCTCATCATCAACGCAGCGCCCCCAGCATTAAATTGGCATCCATATTCAGCGGGTCAATTTCCAACGCCTTAAGAAAAAAGGAACGGGCTTTCTCGTGGTTGCCCAATCCCAGATTCCCCAGTCCCTGCAAGTAGTAAGCTGAAACCCTGAGCGCCTTTCTGCCAAGTTCCCGCTCGAGCAAAAACGTGCGCCCAGTATGCGCCTCATCCACTGTAACCGTGATATGCCGGCTATCTTTTTTCGGGACGATACGCTGCTCCCCTTCCGCGATGAGCTTTTGAAAGCGTTGGTCAGCTTCATTTTTACCCAGCCCCAGCTCCAGCGCTGCCAGCGTTCGGTAATAGTCCAGCTCTGGAAAATCACCGGCGCCCCAGCCCTGTTGGAGTGAATAATCCCGCATCTGTTGAAAATAGGCTTCGGCTTTTTGGCTTTCTCCGTTCAGTTTGGCGTTCATTCCGAGATAGTAATAAGCAATGCCGATTTTATTATTCCGTTCGGCTTCAAGATTGGCAGGAAACGTCATTGCCTTTAAAAAACATTGCTCTGCCAAAGCAAATTTTCGGAGTTGCATCTGCCGAATGCCGGTTTGCAGATTGGCATCGAACCACAGAACATGCGGATTAAAGGTAGCGCCCTCTTCGATATGATAATTCATTTTTTCGAGCAAATCAATTGACTTTTCGTAATTGCCGCTAAAGTTGCTCAATCTGATCTCCATCAACTGAATCTCCACGATATCTTTCGCCAGTATGCCGTACTCAGCCAGGAAGCCAGCCAGTTGTTGGGGTGTCAGGCTGGCGCAGGACATGTAAAGATCAGCTTCCCGAAAGGTGCGCGGTTCGGCGGGATTCAGCGAAATCGCTTTCATGATATTTGAAAGGGCATTGGGCAAATCCTGCAGGTGATTCGCCTGGATGTAGGCAATGTTGCGGTAGATGATATCGTTGTCTTCGCTCTGTGCCAACGCCTTTTTCCAGTATTTGATCGCCTCTTCGTGCTGAAAGTCAGCCAGGGCATTCCCCAGCAGGTAGGACGCGGTGGCATCAGCATCATTTTTGGCGATGGCGTACTTCAGCACTTTCACCGATTCATCGCCGTAAGGAAAACACAAATCAGTCGAAAGGTTCCCAGCCATTTCCCGCACCCGGATGGCTTTTTCAGGTTCCCCGGCAAAATCCAGGTACATCGCCAGATGATAATGCACCATTGGGTACGCATTCAGCGTTTCTTCGTCCGACTGCGCCGCCAGATTCATCACATCAGCCGCGTCGGAGAACAATCCCATCTGGCTGTAACGGGTTGCGGTTTCGATATAATTGTAAGGTTCGGTGCGCAGGTGTTGTTCGAGCTCGAGGTATTTTGCCCATTTTTTACCAACGGAAATTTTTGAACTTAATCGCCTCAGTTCATTCATCGCCACAAACGCCAGTGGATCGACCACAAGCGCGGCTGCAACGGCTTTTAGTGCGTCTTTGTAAGCGCCGGTTTGGCGAAGAATAATCGCTTTCACCAGCAGCGCCTCCACATTTTGCGTATTCGCTTTGCAGGCACGGTCGGCAGCTTCGAGTGCTTTATGCCAGCGCTGCCTGGCGGCTTCGAGCCGGGCAATGAGGGTGTAGCCGGCAGAAGTCCATTCGTAATCCCACGTCGCGCGATAAAGCCAGTTGAGTGCCTTTTCCATCTTTCCCTGTTGAAAATAGCACACACCCAGGTAATAGAGCGAGGTGGCATCCTGAGCTTTTTTGTGGTTGCCGGTCACCACATCCGCCGCCCGTTTTAAATGCTTCTCCGCCAGGTGATATTCACCCCGCTTCAGATAAACCGTCCCGATTTGGGTGTTTGTCAATACGTCATCAGGATTGAGTTTCAATGCCGCCTGGTAGTACTTCATATAGTCAAAATTGGTATTGCCGAATTGCTCGAGCTTTAAACCGGCAAAAAACAGGTCCTGACTCGATTGGTATGTTTTCGGTTCCATGGGATCCTGGTAAGTCTCCGGGAAAGGTTCGTTAAGCGGCGGTTGTTTTTGCCAGGCAAGCAATTCGACGCCTTCTGTTGAAAAAATAGCCAGCTTCAGGTCAGTTTCCGTCACATCGCGTCCAACCGTAACCGTTTTTTCGTACGGTTTGAGTGGCGAAATTTCCAAGGTTTCCTTCAGCAGAATCTGTCCTTTGCACGAAAGCACCACCTTGATGGCTTTCTGAACCGCAGTCGCATTAATTTGCACCAGTGCGTGCTGCTGGTGCAACTCCAGATTGAGCGCAAAATCTTTGGAAACCTCTTTCATATTATTCATAGTTTTGATGCCGAACAAATACATCGTGCCGTATTTGGTTTCGAACGGCGCCACAAAATTGTAGTCGGGTTGATTGTCGGAATAAAAGCCCAGCATCAACTCGGCGTAGGGTCCGTCGTCATCGGTGAGTTTTTGGTCCCAGACCCGCTGCACCTCATTTTTCCCCCAATTCCAGAGCTTCTTCCCCTTGAAAATTCGATGATCCCCCACCAGTGCAATGCCGGCTTTTTTTCCGTGATCGATGCCGCCCATAAAATCCTGGCGGGTTTTGGTAACAAAAAACGAAGTTGGCTGTTTGGCAGCATTCCACCAGGAAAGGTCTTCGCCGTGGGTGTAGTCGTACGATTGATAAACCTGGTTGAGCAGGGGCCAGCGGGTAAATTCTGTCACATAATGAAAATTCATCATCTCCACGTCCGGCGGGAAAATAAACTGGTAGTCATCGTTGACGTGGACCGCATTATTGGCAAAAAACAGCGCCGGATATTGAAACGGCGTCACATTCAGACTTCGAAAATCGATTTTCACGTAAGCCTTGCCGGGCTCCAGCGTCAAACCCACCAGCCAGCGGGTTCGGCAGCGTTTTTCGTACTCCCCAACCCACACCGTTTTGCTGCCATCGGGATTTTCACAGGTGAAATAATCCACTGGCAGCAAACTGGTGGCGCGATGATGATGCGGCGTATTCCATTCGGTACCGCCCGACGTCCACGCGCCAATGGTTCCAATCAGCGCCGGTTTTACCACGTGATTGTTGTAAATAATTTCGTAGCCATTGGTTTTATCCTGCGCATAATAGAGCCGCCCGCCCATTTCCGGCGTGATACAAATTTTGATGAACTCATTTTCGAGAATAATCGCCTTGTAGGTTTTGTTGACTTTTTCGGTAGATTGAACATCGATAAAGGGATAGGGGTAAATATGCCGCTCCGCCAACTGAACCTCTTCGTGGCGAAAGAACAGCGGAATTCGGTCGGGACGTTTGGTCTCGTAGGTAGGCAGGGTGATGGTCTCTTCGGATAACTTGACCTGGGAAAAATGTTTTTCGCTGAATAGAAGCGAGGAAAATAACAGGATTGATCTCATCATTTTTGGGAACTCCCGGCGGTTTGCTGATAAAGTTACATTCGATAGATTGTAAGCACAAAATATAAATAATTTAGGTGAGATTTTCAATCATTAAATGAGGTAGCTGCCGGTTAAGGAGGTGGGATAAAAGAAGCTACCCAATCAAATGCATTAAGAACCTATCCGAAAACCTATTTAAAAGAATGGATTGGATTTGGCAA
>JAFGMA010000348.1 GCA_016927835.1 Candidatus Zhuqueibacterota bacterium
AGATTATGACTTAAAAGACAGGTTAGCATCATCATTTTGATAAACCACTTCATCTTTTTTCTCCTCTCACTATGTTTGGTAATCGTTTCTTTGATGAAGAAAATTTGAACCGTACACCTTGACAGCGTTAAGCTTCATTTCATATTACGAATGAGCAGTGGCGCTAGAAACAGACGAAACTTTATCCGCTTTCACCTGCTCAAAGCTATCAAGTATACAAAGATTTGGACAACTATTCAGGCGCTTTTTTTAGACAGGATAACAGGATTTACAGGATCGCTTCTGATTCGACAAAATCCTGTTTTTTCTGTTTCCTGAGACTTGAAATTCAGACCCAAGCCAACAGGATTTGTGCCAACGGTCAATCAATCGACAGGTACTGGTTTAAATTCCCTGGTGATTATTTGATTGGATAATTAAGCCACATTGATTGACACGATGAAAAAATTGATTAACATGATGAGAATCAATGGTAGTAAATCCCGTAAATCCTGAGAATCATGTTTATCCTGTCACATGAATAATTAAAGATTTGGATTTCCGGATTCACTTTTGGAAAACGCATTTCCGGGTTTCGCGAACGTTATTTGCAATCAAATGGATGAAATAAATACCACTCGCCAATTCAGGCGCATGCCATGTAAATTGATGATTTCCCGCTTCCCGCACATTATTGAAAATGGTCTCAATTTCCTCGCCCAGAATATTGTACAGCTTAATCCTTACCGGACCGGGCTGTGACAGGTAAAATTGGATGATGGTTGTGCTGTTGAATGGATTGGGGTAATTTTGATACAGCGTCGTTTGTTCCGGGAGAAGACCATCAGCGCCTGTTTCTTCATCCACAGATAGCAGGTGTCCCGTAGTGGTCTTGAGAATAGCGCCGTTATCGCCGGCGATCCAGCCGGTCTGTTCATTTATGAATTGAATGCTAAATAAATCATTGATAGTATTGCTGGATACTTTGCGCCATCTTTTTCCGCCATCAATGGTTTTCATGAGCTCCCCCCATTGTCCCGCGGTCCAGCCGGTATTTTCGTCAATGAAGCACACCGAATTCAAATCAGCATACGTATCACTTTCCTGCATCTGCCAGGTTTCTCCGCCATCGATCGTATGAATAATTCTGGCATCCATGTACGCCGGAAATCTGATACCCTGCCCTACTGCCCAGCCCACATTTGAATTGATGAAATACACTGAATTCAGGCTCAAATCGGTGCCGCTGTCCTGCCCGATCCAATTTTCGCCCCCATCGGTTGTTTTCAGTAATGCGCTTGAGTATAGGTTGGCGCTTGCGGCAGGCGCATCCCTACCTGAGGTTGTATTCCAGGGACCATCCCCGACAATCCAGCCGGTATTTGAATCGATAAAAAAGACGTCGTGCAAATCGAGCGTGGTACCGCTGATTTGTTCGTGCCAATTTTCGCCGCCATCGGTGGTGTGTAAAATCATGCTATTTTCTTCACCGAACCTGATAGCATCGCCGACCGCCCAGCCTGTGGTGGTATCCACAAAATATATCGCGTTTAAATCCTCAGTCACGTTACTCGCCTGAATCGTCCACGATGCGCCGCCGTCATCGGTTCTGCCAATGGTTCCAGCTTCACCGGCGACCCATCCCGTCAACGCATCGACGAAAAATACCGACTTCAAATCTTTTGAGGCTGCCCGGGTATGCTCGAACCAATTATCACCACCATCGAGCGTTTTGAGGACGAGACCTGAAGGTCCCACAGCCCACCCGATAGTTTCCTTGATAAAAAATATCGAGGTGAGTTCAGCCAGAGTGATTTTTTTGTTCCGAAGTATCCAATTCATGCCGCCATCGGTTGTTTCCAGCAGGGTGCCGGCATCACCCACAGCCCAGCCATTCTGAGCGTCTGCAAAATACACGCTATAAAGCGTGCTGTATGTGTTGGTCGTTATCAACTCCCAATTATTCCCGCCATCGGTGGTTTTGAGTATTGTTCCTCCGCCAACCGCCCAGCCTGTAAATGCATCGCTGAAATGCGCGCATTCCAGATTGCCTCTTCTCCCACTATTCTGGGGCATCCAGGTTGTTCCCCCGTCGGTGGTTTTGATGATTACCGCCTGATCACCCGGAAATTGATCACCAACCGCCCAACCGGTATCCGCATCGAGGAAATAGACCGAATTCAATGCCTGCGAAACATTGCTGCTTTCGGGCTGCCAGGTATTTCCGCCGTCAATCGTTTTGAAAATCGTCTCCTCTCCGACAAAGCCCCCCACTGCCCAGCCTCTTTCAGCATCCGCAAAAAAGACAGCTTTCAACGCTTCTCGATCTTCAAATTGCTGGAGCTGCCAGGTGCTGCCGCCGTCCCCGGTCATAAGTATCTCCGCTGAACCGAATCCGCCAACAGCACAAACAATGTTCGCGTCGATGGCAAAAACGCCTTCCATATTCCAGGCTTCTTGTGACTGGTCGAGCCAGCTTACACCGCCGTCAGTAGTTTTTAGAATCGTACCGTTATCGCCAACCACCCAACCGGTATTGGCATCTGCGAAATCGACACCATTCAGATTTTCTGCTACGCCTGAAGCCTGTATGCGCCATTTCGCCCCGCCATCGGTGGTCATGATAATCATGCCGACATCCCCCACAGCAATCGCGTTGCTCTGGTTGAACATGTAGATGTCGTGCAGCGCGTTTCCCTGCGGAGCCGGATTCTGCCAGAACCATCCCGCATCCTGGGCATTGAGATGTATGCTGCATAAAATTGCGATGATCGAAAAAATCGTGACATGTTTCATCGGAAGCCTCCTTTAATTTTTCTAGAGATCGGGTGTTGCAAAATCAGCTAACGCAGACTATTTCGAGCGAAATGACGTGGTGCGAAATGCATTTCAATTGACGGATCATCCTTTCGCCCCACCACAAATATTATTATTTGATTTGCAGACCTCTGATCTTAAGATCTGAAATTGGCAGACCTGATGCCGACGTCGCATCGGTTTTTTGTGGAATCCAAAATGCTATATAATACTACTTAGTCAGATTAAAAAAAGCTTGCTAACTGAGTTAAAATTTAATATATTAGGATATGGTTTCGCCCGAAACATATCAAATAATCCTACCATATCCTCACCAAAGCAAGGAGGTGCCAATACGATGAGAATTCAAGTCGCATAGAGAACCTTGCAGATGATTTTGTAGTTTTCCACCGACAATATCATAAATTTTTTCAACTTAAAACCAGATCAGTTAGCCAGCAGTCATTGCATTATTTATGTGGATTAATGCGAGCCGCCAAGCGGAATATGGAACGGATGGTAGAACGAGTTCCTGATTCGGATTGGCAGTCTCAGCAGAATTTCATTTCTAATTCACCGTGGGATAGTTCTGCCCTGATGAAGCAAATTGCCCGCGATGTCGACGCCATTTTGGGTCACGATACCGATACCTGTTTGATTATTGACGAGAGCGCGATGACCAAGAAAGGCCACAAGTCAGTTGGTGTTACTCGTCAATGGAATGGTCGGTTGGGCAAAATCGACAATTGTCAGGTCGGCGTATTTGCTGCCTTGAATTGTCGTCATCGAGTAAGCCTGGTTGATGTCCGTCTGTTTCTGCCCGAAAGTTGGACCAGCGATAGACGGCGGTGTCATGAAGCCAAAGTTCCCCTCGAGCAACGTCAGTTTCGCAAGAAAGCCGAGTTAGCATTAGAGATGGTGGCTTCGGCACGCCACAACGGCCTGTCGTTCAACTGGATTGGAGCCGACGGCTTTTATGGCAATGATCCCAAATTGTTGCGCCAACTGGATCAGATGGGCGAAACCTTTATGCTCGACGTGCACTGCGATCAGACGATTTATACGGAAGACCCGCAACCTTATCTTCCACCACCACGATCTGGTCGTGGTAGAAAGCCTGTGCGACTAAAAACCGATATCCCCAGCATTACGGTGGCTGACTGGGCTAATCAGCAGCCTGACGATGCCTGGCAAACAGTCTTTACCCGCCAGAGCACCAGGGGACCATTAACCGTCAAAGTGCTTCATCGACGTGTCTGGCTTTGGGATAACAAAGAACAACAAGCTCACTTATGGCATCTCATCGTGAGCCGCGGTCACAACTCGAGGAATGAGTTGAAATATAGTGTCTCCAATGCCGCACCAGACACAACCGTCGCGCGATTGGCATTCATGCAAGGCCAACGCTATTGGGTGGAACGGGCATTAGAAGATGGCAAAAGCACGGTGGGCTTGGCTGAATATCAGGTTCGTGGCTGGACGGGTTGGCATCACCATATGGCCCTGGTTATGTTGTCCATGCTGTTTATCTTGAAAACAAAAATCAAATATAAAAAGGTACATCATCTGTTGTCGGGCAATGATGTGCGAATATTGTTGTATCATTTTCTACCTCAACGCGAAACCCCCAAACAGGAAGTCTTAAGGCAGATGGCTGTGCGACACCAGCAACGGCTAAAATCTATTTTATCTTATTCTAAATTAAGAATTTAATAAATATGACTAAGTAGTAATAAAATGCGTGATCACGCTCAGATTCAACTTTGTTGAAATTGATTTTTCAGCACGCCATGTATCAAATTGAATTTAAAGGCTCTCGATTTCAGAAATGCAACAAATATAAAATAGAACGCAGATTTAACGGATTCGATGGATGAAAACGGATTTTTACTCGTAAGAAAAACAGCTTTTCAAATTTCATTGAAACGAAATAATTTAAATAAAAATATCCGTTTAAATCCGTTTCATCCATTCAATTCGTGTGCTTGTTTTTAGTAATGTGTTATAAAAGATAGAAAAAAATGGCAAAATGATTAAAGTCAAAATAATTAACGGCAAAAGTCGTTTAGGATGTGGGATAAAATAAATTATCCATTAAAATTTCTGAAGTTGCTATTTATCAATATTATTTTTAAGCAAAATGTCCAAGTTATTTACTCCCACCTCCTTAATCATTTTGTCTAAAATTAGTTTGATAATTGAATTGTTGCTGCCCTGCAAACAAATTGTATTCTTGACTTTAAAATTCCCTTTGCGGATAATTCATTCACAAAATCGGAGGGAAATAAGCTTCTTCACCATTTTGCAAAATAGTTCTCATAGCTTATAAAATGAATGATTAGCTGGCAAAATATTTGAAATCGAGCTTATTCAATTTAACAAGGGAGGGGTCAGGTTCAGAAGGTGAGTCAGCAACGATACAAAAAAACGCGAAAAAAATACCGCAATCTTCTGCATGATCGCTTTTAAAAGCTGATTTGTTACATTTAATTTACGCTTTTATTTTTGCATTGTCAATGAAAAAAAACATAAATCTTGGCATCTGATATCAGAATTGCCGTGAGAGGGTGCACTCAAAAATATTTCGTTGAATAAAAATATTTTCATTGACATTTGATATCGGATATTGTAAATTACGAAATTTTATATGGCATCTGCCTGTTGAGTCGAATATTGACGAACGCGTGAATTAATAACAAGTTACACTAATCTATGACGGAACATTCTCTTGAAGCCGGACAATCTGAACTTCGCCAGTTTCTGGGACGGAATTACCTGGTACATTCGATTGAAGGGGGATTGTACATCGGCGGTTTAGCTTTCATCGCGGCGAATACGGTTTTGCCGCGTATGGTTGAAATTCTGCACGGACCCGCCTGGGTAGTGAGCCTGATGCCCATCATGATGGCACTGGGTTTCGGATTTCCACCGATTCTCACCGCCCATCGAATTGAAAAATTGCAGCGGATGAAGCCGATCGTGATGGTCACCGGCGTTTTCCAGCGCCTGCCGTTTTTATTCGCAGCGCTGGGTTTGATGATGCTCACCGAACAATACCGGATTCTTGCACTCATCATCGCGGTTTTTGCGCCGTTTATCTCCGGAGCGGTCGGCGGATTGAGCGTGACTGCCTGGCAGGAACTCATCATCAAAACCATACCGACGAACAGGCGCTCATCCCTGTTTGCCACACGGCTGATTATTTCGACATCGATCGGACTCGCCGCCGGGGGTACCATTGCTGCGATCCTGGACGATTATCCGGGAACGTACGGCTATGGCATTTTATTTCTCATCGCTTTCGGTTTTTCTGTTATATCGTACGCCATTTTCAGCCTGGTTCGCGAAACCAACTTCCCGATGAGAAATATGCTGTCGAAAGTCAATCTCCGGGAAAACCTGCGAAAGATGCCCGGAATTATCAAGCAGGACCGGCAGTTCCGCTATTTTCTTGTGTCGCGCACACTCATAAACGGCATCTTCATTGTGATGCCCTTTATGGCTATTCACGCGCTGCGGGTGCTCGAAAAACCGGACAGCTTCCTCGGAAATCTGGTGGCGGCGCAAATGGCGGGAGGCATCATCGGCAACATAATTGCCGGGGTGCTCGGAGATCGGAGTGGCGGGAAGATTGTGATGCGGCTGAGTACGATGCTGTTCATTCTGGTAAGCGTGTGGTCAGCCGTTGCGAATACCGAATGGGTTTTCATGGCAATATTTTTTCTGTTTGGCACGGCAGCGTATGCCAATGATATCGGTATCGTCACATTGACGCTGGAAATCTGCCCGGTTGAAAAACGATCGACCTATCTCGCCCTCATCGCGTTCGTAAATTTGCCTGTGCAACTCGGTTGTTCGCTGGTCAGCGCCGTCGCCTGGACCTTGACCCAAAATCTACCGTTACTGTCGCTGTTCACGATTGTGTTCCTGGTTTTATCGACTATCTTTCTTGCGCAATTACAGGAGCCACGGAAAAATCCGGTGTTGCGGTAGATACTGGTTACGAATGAATTAGCTTCCGCAAACCAAAAATCCCGGGAATATCCACCATGCCCCATTCAACCTATCAACGCCAAAAAAACGGTTCGGCGGTTATCACACCTTCAACGCGGGTTATCGCCGGAAGTGCGGCATCTTTCAACCTGATCTACACTGCCGGCTATTTCGGGATCGATGATACCGGTAGCATCAAAATTGTGCAACGCTATGCCAGCGATATGGCGAAGCCGCAATTCGATGATCCGGCTGCAACCAATTACGTGTCGGTGGAAGCCAGCAACGGCGCTGTTCTGGATGCCCGATTCGATGTCAAGCAAAACATTCGCCCGTGGGGCAAAACGCTGTATATCAAAATCGTAAAGGGCTATTTGCGGGAGGGCGATAAAATAATCGTTCGCTACGGTGATCCGCGCAATGGCTGTCCCGGCATTCGCATGCAAACATTTTGCGAGAAGACGTTCGAATTCAAAGTACTGGTCGATGCCTTCGCCACCTGCGATTACGTTGAATTGCCAGAAAGTCCGGTGTTGGAAATTATACCCGGCGATGCCGTAAAATGGTTCGCGGTGCTGCCCACATTGCGCCGAATCGGCGAACCGTTCCGGTTGTCGCTGAAAGCCGAAGATGCATGGGGCAATCCCGTCCCTGGTAGCGATCAGGTGATCCGATTGAAGGCGAATCACCCGGTGAAGAATTTGCCGGATGCCATTCAACTCAAGCCCGGACAATTCGCAGTGGAGATCGAAAACCTGATCATTGAAGATGAATGCGAGCTTGCCGTTGAGATGGCGGATGTATCCGGAAAATATCTGGGTCAGTCCAATCCGCTGCGCATCGCAAAATCGGCTTCTCTGCTGCCTTTCTGGGCGGATTTGCACGGACAGAGCGAGGAAACCATCGGAACAAACTCGGTGCGTGATTATTTCGAATTCGGTCGCAACCGGGCATTTCTGGATGCGCTTTGCCACCAGGGCAATGATTTTCAAATCACCAATGCGTTCTGGACAGAGCTTCAGTCAGTAACAAGAGAATTTAATGAACCGGGTCGATTTATCGCTTTTCCGGGGTACGAGTGGTCGGGCAACACGGCTCTCGGCGGGGATCATAATGTGATCTTTCTCAATGAGGGTGAACAGATTCACCGATCATCGCATGCGCTTATCAGCGATCTCACCGATGGCTATACAGATCGCCATACCTCGAAAGAGCTGTTCGAAACGCTGCGGGGGCGGCAGGTATTCGTGTACGCACATGTCGGCGGTCGATATGCGGATTTGAATCTCACAAAAGATATTGATTTGCAATACGCGGTGGAAATCCATTCAGCCTGGGGGACTTTCGAATGGCTGCTGCACGATGCGTTTAGTGTGGGAAAATGTGTCGGCGTCGTCGCGAATAGTGATGGGCACAAGGGGCGTCCCGGGGTGAGTTATCCCGGTGCGTCATTATTCGGCTCGTATGGCGGGCTCACCTGCTTTCTTGCCACCGAATTGACGCGCGAGGCGATATTCGAAAGCCTGCTTCGGCGTCATCATTTTGCGACTACTGGTTGCAGAATGCTTCTCGATACCAAAATCGTTCAGCCTGACGGTACGCAAACAGCAATGATGGGCGATATCTTTGATACGAATGATGAAAACGTGCTGCTTTGTATTGAAGCCCTTTGCTCGGCGCCGATCGAGCGGATCGATATTTTCAACGGAACTAACCTGGTTGAAACATGTCGCACCTACGGAGCTGGCGATCTCGGGCGCCGAATACGCGTTACCTGGGAAGGCGCTGAATATCGCGGGCGCGGGCGGGAAACATGCTGGGATGGCTCTGTTGAATTGAATGGGAATATTTTCGAAAGCGCTACTTCCATCAATTTCTGGAATCCTGAAAATCCACTGGAACAGGAGTCTGTCAGTCGTCTTTCGTGGAAATCGCTCACCACTGGCGGTTTCAGCGGATTTGAAGCCATTCTGAAAGAATCGGGTGGGGGCACGCTGACACTTCATACGCCGCTGATGAGTAAAGTGATCGAACTCGCTGCAATCGGATTTGAAGATCTGATTTTTGAAGCCGGGGGGCTGGGCAGACGAATTCGGATGTTCAGACTGCCCAATGCGAATCATGTTCGAAAAATCAACCTGAATCGAAAAATCAGGCTCAACCGGCATCAACGCAATCCGCTTTATATCCGGGTGATTCAGGAAGATGGACACACAGGCTGGTCGAGTCCGATCTATGTCAATCGATCATAAATCCTACATTATCGCCCGGGCACCATCCTGAACCTTCATGCGCTGATTCCTTACCCCATCTTCGATCTGTTTCTCCTACATGCCGCTGTTATGGCTCGCAGCGTTCGCAGCCATGTTTTTCTTCGCAATAGAAATTCTTCCTGTCAATAATAACTTGACATTATCGCATCGTTTATGTATATTGCATCACACTTGATTGTTATCACACGCCGCTATTCATCTTAACATCCGCACAGATTGTTTGATATAGGAAAATTCAATTTTATCCGCTATGGAAGGCATGGTTCGAAAATCTTTTCCGAAGAAGGAGATTCTGCAATGCCTTAGATCATTAATGATGCATTGTGGGGCATTCTTTCCCACGCAAACGTAAGCGCATGTTTTATTGATTTCTTACCATCATACATAATGTGACAGATTACCTGTAAGGCTATTCTCGATTTTTCCTCATTTCGGTTCCGGAATCACATCAACCATGTTTCTGCTTCGCATGCGAGTTGCATTTTCGATGACCTGAAAAGGTTGAGTCTACTCATTACCTGTTCGAAAGCATTCAATATTATTTCCGAAAGTTGTTGATTGGGAATCCATTTAAAAAAATTGCTATTGGATTCACGCCGGGTGTTTCATGTTTCCCGAGGTTGAAGCAAGGCTATTTTTGCCCACCGGCAAAGTGAACATCATTAAATAGTGTCCGTCCGAAAACTCGAAAAATTGTCATTGCGAGGCGTTTTTTGCCGAAGCAATCCCCTAATAAAACGGCTGAGAT
>JAFGMA010000349.1 GCA_016927835.1 Candidatus Zhuqueibacterota bacterium
CCCTAATAAAACGGCTGAGATTGCTTCATCGCAAAAAACGCTCCTCGCAATGACAGCTCAAAGGTAGTACTCGGACAGACACTATATTTAATCCCACCTCCTTAATGGAGCTATTGCGATGGCAGAAATCAAACTTGCGGCAATCCAGTTGGATACAATCGCCTGCGAAGTAAATCATAATGTGCACAAAGCGTTAAATTGGGCAAAACAGGCTTGCGATCGGGGTGCGGGCTATGTGTTTTTCCACGAAGGGCTGACCGCTGATTATTCGCCCGATCCCATGCGCGACGGACGAGCTTTGGATAGTGCGGAAGTGTTCGGATTTAGTTATCTGGCAAAAGAGTACAACAGCTTCATCGCTCTCGGTTTAGACGAAGTATTTGAAGGGCGTCCTTATATCTCAACCGTGTTCCTGGGTCCTGATGGCATTTGTGGTGTTTATCGCAAAAGCTATTTATGGCCCAACCGCAGTCAGCATGGCAAGGATGATTTCGATGAGTTCTTAAGCACGTATATTCCGCATCAACAGGGATACCGTCTTGAGCGCGGAGTATTCGCACCCGGTGACGGAACCAAAGTGCTCCAAATCGGTGCGCTGCGAATCGGTTGTTTGATCTGCGCGGATGGCTCACAGCCCCAAGCCTGGGCGACGTTTGAACGCGATAAGCCGGATCTTATATTTTGGCAAAATAATCGGGGCAATGTCGTTCGCGATAAGGAACCGCAAAAATGGGCGAAAGCGCTGGTCACACCGATGGTTGTCACCAATCGTTGCGGCTTCTCGTATCACTATTTTCAGGAAGGCGGTTCTTGTTTCTTGGCGAATGATGGCAGCCTCGTTGCCAAAGCAAATGAAGACGGAAAAGAGGAGATGATTTTTGCATCGTTTTCTCAATTGCAGAAATTGTAAATGTTGCGCTGCGAAATGAATTGGGGATAACGATTAATCGGCTGCAAGCGCGCGGAGGTCATATTTTGAAAGTTTTGTTCATCGGCGGCACCGGGGTTATCAGCACTGCCTGCACGTATTTGGCAATTGAGCGGGGATTTGATTTATACCTGCTCACCCGCGGGCAAAGTTCGCGGAAGGTTCCCCGGGAAGTGCACCTGTTAAAAGGCGACATACGTAATGACGCTGAAACTAAGCAGCTTTTAACGGCGCATTCGTTCGATGTCGTCGTCAATTGGATTGCATATATGCCGGACCACATTGAAGCCGATCTCAGGCTGTTCGGAGGAAAAATCGCTCAATATATTTTCATCAGTTCTGCGTCCGCCTACCAAATTCCGCCCGTCAATTTTCCGCTGGTGGAATCGACCCCGCTGCATAATCCATGGTGGGCTTACTCACGCGCAAAAATTGCGTGCGAAGAACGGTTGATGCATGCTTACCGGCAAGAAAATTTTCCGGCGACGATTATCCGACCATCACACACCTATGATCAAACGAAAATTGTGATCCATGGCGGATATACAACGATCGACCGGATGCGTCGCGGAAAAGCGGTTGTCGTGCATGGGGATGGTACTTCGTTGTGGACGCTCACGCATAGCCGGGATTTCGCGAAGGGATTCGTCGGATTAATGGGGAATCCGCACGCGATCGGGGAAGCGTTTCACATCACTTCGGATGAAATCCTGTCGTGGAATCAGATTTATGAAATCATCGCTGGTTGCGCCGGGTGCACAGCGAACGTGGTGCACATTCCATCGGAATTCATCGCTCAAATTGATCCGGATTGGGGCGCAAGCCTGCTCGGTGATAAAGCGTGCTGCAAAATTTTTGATAATTCAAAAATCAAGCGAATTGTGCCGGAATTTGTTTGCAGCACGTCCTTTTCCAGAGGTGCCGAAGAATGTATCGCCTGGTACGATGCGGAGGCGTCGCGGCGCAAACTCGATGCTTCACTCAACCGCTTATATGACAAGTTGATTAACGTATTTTCGACGCTGGCGCAGGCGGGTTAGGTGTCTGAGTCCGGGGGGGAGTATTCAACAGAATGCGCAATTTTCGGATTGAGGCATCGACAAGTTCACCGCCAATGGCAAATCGTTCTTTGGCGAGATAAAAATGATAGATGCGGTCATTGAAATCATCATCGAGGTAATACAGCCGTTGCAGCAGCGATTTGTACGCCCCGCCGCAAGTATGCGTTTCTTTCACCTGGTGAAAATTTTCCAGGGCTTCCTGCAATTGAAATTCGTAATTAACATACTTCATATTTTTAAGATCGATATAGCGCTCTATTTCTTGCTTTAAATCGCTTTCACGGAAACCTTTAAAATTTTTCTGCCCGATAATTTCCAAAAATTTCTTATACCGGCGCACCCAATCCGCGAGTAATTTGTGCATAAATGCGCGCCCCAGGTGCAGCCACCAGAATGTGCTGCTATGAAGTTCACGTAAAATAATCGAATGATAGCAGCAAAACATACCTTCCTTGATGCAGCGCTTTGCGTTTTCTATCCTGTCTTGCAGCGTGCTGTCATCACCTTGATTTATGTACTTTTCGAGCAGAGTATCCTCTTTGCGAACATCGACAATTTCCTTGCTTTTCGTTTTTGGTATACCCAGCAGGTCTTCCCGATAATGCTGCGCCAGTTTATGCGTCTTGAAACTCAGGCGGTAAATTCGTTCTAAAACGTTATCGAAATGATCGTCCTGTGAAATCGTATTTAAATAGACTTTAACCTCGTCATCGATAGTCTGAATGAATTCTTTCAAATCGGACGGCAATAGATATTCATCGGCTGAATGGGGGGAGCTATTGGGTTGTTCGTCTTCGTCAGTGTCATTTTCCGGAGGTACCTGCATTGGGTCATCCGGAAGCAGCGGAGGAACAGGTGGTACAGCCTTGCCGACGCTGCCGGATGTTCCTTCAGCCGTGGCATGCTGTTCGGGGTGCCAGGCTAATTGCTTGCTGCTGGCAACTGCTTCAGAAAAAGTGGCAGCCCGGGATTGCCTTTTACCAATTTGACTGCCGGCAACTTTGATGAGCTGCACCAGATTATCTTTCAACCGCAACCATAGCAATCCCAGTGTACTCACCTCATGTGGCTCCTTTTGCAAAGATGCATCGAACAGGGAATGATGCACATTCGAATATGCCAGGCGATAATATTTTTCGGCTGATTCGTAAATGTGTTTTTCCAGCAACTGAATAAGCTCCGGAATGCTTTTGAGTTCAAATTGATTATAATCTTTTGGTTCTTTTCTGCAATAATACAAAATGCGTAATATTTTTTCATATTCAAACGCACATTCTTTGTGCATCGCCGCTCTTAGATAACAGCGTGCCGCAGCCAGATAGCATAAAATCACCCGGGTCAACGATTCATCGTTTTTTTTATCTTCGTCTTCACCGCCTGTTCCTCCAGGTGCTGATACCAATTTTTCAATGCATCGATTTATCTCTGGCAAAGATAACGGTTCAAACGTCTCTGCTGCCTCCCAGTCGGTGTTTTCGAATCCCGACGAATTAAGCTGAGTCCAGCAATTGAAGAATTCGATAGTACGTGTTATAAAAAGCTTTGACGTTTGTTTGGTCAATTTTGAGAGAAACGTATCCCCGAGATTGCTGAGTATCAAGGCAAGCAAGGCATAAATATCTGCCGGTTGTGCGCGACTGAATCGATTGCTGATTTCACCATCCACATCAACATAGTCGAATAGCACCTTGAGAATATTATTAAAAAAAATAGAATGGTGGTCTGTCTTACAAGCGCTTTTGGAGAAGTAGTGTGTCAACAAGAACTGCATCGCGGGTAAGTAATAGATCTCGATAGCTTTATTAAGAAATTGATTATCTTCCTCGCACGCATCAGCGGGACCGAATCCCTTCAGATAGTGGAATTCGCCGGCTTTATTCAGGCAATCCGAATAAAAAAAAACCAGATTGCCCCTGGTATAATTCCGGCTGCTCGAACCGATTTCCTGCTGAACAAGTTGCCGCAAAATTTCGATGAAGCTGTCGATTGAGCGTACGTTTCCATGTGCATTCGACGCCATTTTTTCCTGAAGATATGCCAGGCAGAAATGAGGCTGAAAATATAGCTTTAAAAAATGTAACTCGCCCTTTCCAGCAATCGAAGCTTCCGGATTTAAACCTGTGTCATTGGATTGTCCGGCGGACTCGAAATACGTCCGGGCGAGACTGGCGGCTTCGGTGTATGAGGCGGCTGCTGAGTCATAAGCTCCCTTTTTTTCCTGAACCAATCCTATTTTCAACCAAATCCGTAAACGCATGTATTGGTTATAGGTTAAGCTGTTTTGTCCGGTTGACATAGTCATTTCCTCAATTAATTTATCGCTTCCAGACGATCAAGTGCATTGAAGTATTCGGTAATTGCCTGGTCATATTCTTCATCGAAGGCATGCAGATCGCCGATTATTTCGTGCAATCCGCTGATGGTGCAGGAGCTTTTCGCTTTTTTTGAGTCACAATTCTTCGCATAATCATAGAGTTGAAGCTGGTCTTTGAGCTGCCTTCGGAAAAATTCTTCCGCTTCCAGCGATTCATCCAGCGTGAAATTGAATACAGCGGACTCAAGTTCCCTGATCCGGGAGGCAAAATCGATTTCGCCGGTGATTCGATTGGAAAAGCGGTAATCGAACAACCCGTTGTCCACTTTTTTCAGATAGCTGCGTTCGATGAGGCGAAGCATCTCTTGAATTACATTGCGCAAATCCGGATCGCGATGTATATCGAGCATTTCAGGCATCCATTCGAGAAAATCCCGCCTGAATGCCGAGTGATGAAATTTGAATAAATGATCCAGCACCATGAAAATTGAAGTAACCAGCTTATCATTTATCATGCGGGATGATGAGCGTTCAAGTGTGCGGTGCAGCGGTTCCAGTAATCGTGAAGCGCTGCCTATGATGAATTGACGGGAATAATCGAAAATCAGATACTTGCTGTTGCAATTTTCTCCGATAACCAACCATTCGTCATTGGTCATATTTTCGGGAAAGGACTCGACGTATTCTTCAAATAGTTGCGTTATTTTTTTAGGCGATCCGTTCCCGCGATAGGTAAGATAAGTGATAAAATTATTAAGGACATGTAATGCTTTATTTGCTTCCTGTTCAGTCAATTTGAAATTAGTCCGAATGTAATTTTCATAATCTTCCAGCCGGGGCCAGCTTTGCGTCTTTGCGTAGCCGGGCGGGATCAGAAATTGGCAAACGTACGATTCGGTCAAACTCAGCAAGCTTTTCCCCTTCGGATTCGAATGGTCGGTGAGAAAGCTGTTGATGTAAAATGTTTGATTGAAAATACTATTGTGCAAAAATGTACGGCTGGTGAAATCGGCGAGACCTGCATCGAACATCTCGCGCCCGGCAATAAAAATGAATTTTGCAAACGAAGTCGTGAGCAACTGTTTCAAATTCGAGAGGATGCGCTCTACCTGCTGCTGCCGGTGCCGGATATTTTCGAACGAACTCATATACAGCGCCTCTTCCTGCTCGGTCTGCATTGAAACCTGCCGTAGCGTGATTTTATCCAATTCATCGAAAACAAAGAGAATGACCGGATGTCCGAATATAACCGGCAGGCTGGAAATTTCTTCAAGAATGCGGATCACTTCCTGCTCAATTGTCCGTTCGTCCGCCAGAGGATAAGTCAAGTCTTTTCGCCTGATCCATTTTCCAAATCCCTTAAAAACGTCAAAATCAGTACCCGACTTCACCGTGATCGCTGCTGCCATGCGCTCATTCAATTCCCGCAGCATCCGCAGCACCCGTGTGTGACCGGGCAAATTCAGCATGCCACTGTGGAAAACACCATAAATTATCAGCAACGCCGCCGAGAACAGCACCATCAGCAGCGGCTCGAAGTCCGGAGGATAAACGTACTGAACATACCCCGCTGGTGTAAGCGGTATTCTTCGATAATATTGCGCGAGAAAATGCCTGATGTCTCGATAAATGACGTTGATATTACGGTAAATCAACGCATGCAAGGCAACCTCAGGCGACTCGGCTGACTCTTCGGACGCGTCTTCCGATTTGAAAAGATTGGCGATCTGATTGGCAAGCGCCGCCTTCAGTGAGCGCAATAAGCCTGTTTTGGGCGAAGAAACTGAATTCGCGGGCAGTGTCTGGTTTTTGGCACGTTTTACTGCATGATTATACCAGTCATCACCTTTAATATTATAGAGTTGATACGGTACACAAACCAGCACCCAGAAGAATGTGATCTTCAAAAGGCGCAACAGAAGCTGTAACCGGGTGCGTCGCCATTTCCGGTACCGTTCATACAGCGTGCTGGCAATCAATTGCAGTATATTGCGCTCGTTCAGACTTTCATAATTCAGATTCAGGCGAATGACGATTCTGGGCTTGAATATCGGTTTGATGATATCCATGAACTTTGCCAAAAGACTCATGAAGTTGAGACCCCGTTTGCTTTTGTGCTGCTCCTGTAATAAATCGAACAGCCTTAGCCCAAACCAGTAAATAAACAGCCCAGCGCAGGCAAATAGATGATAAGGAATGATATCGGCGTACCTTTGTACGGGCTCGAAAAGCAGGGAGAACAAGGAAAGCAGCGTAAAACTGGTCGCAACGAGATACAACACGCGCAGCACATTGAACGGCGTATCATTCCAGGTGACATTGCGTTCGATGTAGAACAGCGTTTTAGCACCCTTTTTTACCCAATTCCATCGCCGGCGCCAGCGAAGCTCTTTTTTTAGAGCACGCAATCCTTTTTTCTTGCGTTTGATCACGGTTGGTTTCAGCGGATCGAAATAAAGCAGCGTGAGCCAGGATAAAAGCATGGATATCAAGAAAACATACCAGGGCATGGGAAAAACCAGCCAAAAAACCGGTATGGTGAGCATAACAATTAGAAACGCGCGCAGCAAAATCCGCACACGGTCGCTGAATCGCCAGTGGGGCGCGATCTGAACCAGTACCATATTGACGAAACTCGTTTTTCCCGAGCCGCGATACCCGGTGACCAGGTACGTCCCGGAATCCGGGATGGTGTCCGTGAGCACGCTTTTCAACTGCTTGATTTTTTCCTGCCTGCCGATGAAGCGCTTATCTTTGTATTTTAGCTGATACGGGCTGTGAAAAAAGTGGAAATCTTTGAGTTCAATGGCAAGATTTTTAATTTTGGATGATGTGTATGCGCGTTCCATTTGCCCCCTTATCGAATCCTTGATTTTGAAGATATTCCTTAAAGTCGCCATTTTCAAAAATAAGTTGTTTGAATATACCGGCAAACTCAGGCATTTGTCAAAAAATATTGCGGTTGAATAACACGAATTGTTATTAATGGCATATTCTCGTCGGGATTCACTCGATAGAGATTTAGAGCAGGTAAGGATTGGTGAGCTTTTCAATGCAGATGGTCGTTTCCGGTCCGTGTCCCGGATAAACAACCAGCTTTTCATCAAGAATCAGCAGTCTGTGTTTGATTGATTGTATGAGTTTTTGGTAATTGCCGCCCGGCAGATCAGTCCTTCCGATACTTCCGGCAAAGAGCGCATCCCCGGCGAATACGAACTCATCGAACACAAAGCTTACGCCACCGGGACTGTGTCCGGGCGTGTGAATAACTTTCAAAGTTGCCGCGCCACATTCGAGCCGCTGTTCGTCCCGGAAGAAAAAGTCGGGTTCAGGAACTTCCGGTTCGGGCAGTCCGAACAAGCGCGCCATCTCCGGTGCGGCTTCCAGCAAGAATTCATCCGCCTGGTGCATACCGATGCGCGCCTGAAATTGTCGCTGCAAATCCACAGCTCCGGATATATGATCGATGTGCCCGTGCGTCAGCAGGATCATGTTGAGCGATAAATGCATTTCGCAGATGAACTGCATGAGTTCCAGATCCTCCTCAGCAGGATCGATCACGATTGCCTGCGAGGAGGCAGTGTCGTAAAGCAAATAGCAATTGGTACTGAATGCGCCTTGAACATACGTTTTGATTTTCATCGTCTTGAAGCTATCCTCCCGAAAACGGAAAATCGATTCGATTTATGGCTGAAATTCAGATATGAATCCACGGCACTTCAGGAAAGCCCACGAAAGACACGAAATGACGCGAACAGATTTTTTTCGGGCTTTTCGTGGCAAATAATCGCACCCTAATTTGCTGTTCATTGTTGGCATTGGGATTATACACCTAATCGTTGGATTCGGTTCAATTGAAACACCGAGAGCAACCAATCAACCTTTCAAACGCACAAGGAACAGAAAATATTCATAGTCAGGGCAAAAATATGAACCGCAATCATTTCTTTATTTTTTCTTAAAAGTTAGCAGGAATGCATCTGTTGATTAATTACAAAATATTGACATCCATAATGATTGTTCGTTTAATGCTGAAATATCTAGTTACAGACCGAGATTTGCAATTACCTTCACCGGAGAAAAATGATAACCATGCAATTACGACCATTGAAAAAAATATCGATACTGGTGCTGCTTTGTTTTCACTGGCACCAAATTACGCTTTGCCAGCCGCAGCAGGTG
The DNA here is from genome assembly GCA_016927835.1 of Candidatus Zhuqueibacterota bacterium. Lineage (GTDB taxonomy): Bacteria > Zhuqueibacterota > Zhuqueibacteria > Thermofontimicrobiales > Sulfurfontimicrobiaceae > Sulfurfontimicrobium. The sequence continues at coordinate 8,486 of JAFGMA010000349.1, forward strand.
CCGATGCTGCCCGATGGCTGGTTCATCCAATGCGCGACGTCTCAATCATTATTGCTGACGATTCCGGATGCCCGGCTTTTGATCGCTCCGCTATTGTTTGAATACGATGTGGCGAATCCGACTGCCTGCCTTGAACAGGTGGCGGCAGATTTATATTATGGTGAGCATCCTCAACGCCTTGGTTCGACTGAGATTACCGATTCGCTGCGACATTGCGTTGCGGATTTCGAAATACGACGGGGAAATTCGGGGAAATTCAGGGAATGATGAGCAGCGGGAATTTTTGCGGATATCACTGCTCAGATTTTCCAGGCCTTGCCTCACGATCTGCGCCATGTCACGCAGCCGCGGATTCGACTACCTGGCGGCGAGTATCGATTCGTTTATGCATCAGTTTTTGTATCCGGGGATGCAGGCGAATCCGGAAAATAACATGCTGTCGAAGCGTGAAATCCGCGAAACCAAATCGGCTGAGGATTTGCCGAAAAAACCTGATGCACAAGCTGACACTGCCGACACCCATGCTTTCCCTGAATTCCCCGAGTTGAAATGGAACAGCGGGTTTGATTTTTTATTCGGAGAAGAGTTGCGCCCGGATGAACCTGGGCAGCCTCATAAGAAGCCGAAGCTTTCAGAAAAAGCGCAGTGACCGGTGGCAAATGATTTCGCCACGCCATGCGTGCAAATTTGCCGACTATGCAGGCGGATGAATTTGCTTTTTTCCAAATCCGGCTTCAGGGTGCAATCCCATATTTTCGGTAATTAAAAAAATGACGTAATTTAATAAATAATATAAAATAACAGGGTGCTCAATTTCTCAATTCCCGAATCATTATTCTGGAAATTTCTGCAGAATTTTCACGCTTCATTCTTACCCATCTGCATGCCGCGCCACCCCTTGCCCCATAGCCGTCAAGCTAAGCGGGCAATATTTTGAAAAATATTTTGTCACATGAAATAATATTAATGTATTGAGGCGATTTACGAACAGAGATTAACGATTTTTGATTTACGATGTAAACAGCCTAAACCTCATGCTAAAGAAGCAAATTTTGAA
>JAFGMA010000350.1 GCA_016927835.1 Candidatus Zhuqueibacterota bacterium
CAATCCCTGAAAAAGGCTGTCAATTCATCAGGATAAGGTGTTACCCCTTTTTTGGCTTTTTTGTTAATTTTTTAGATCAGATATGCACATATTATTCTCCCGATTATGTTCTTAATTTAAAAATTATTTTGTGATTATATTTATGGCATAACCTAGTGATTAGACGCCCATATCAAATAGCTTGATATGGCTATATTTAGGAAAACATGTCTATATCTATCCAAAAATTTTCAACTTTCTTAATATTAGCCATTTTTGTCTGTCGCTCTTGCGGCATCACCTCCCCTCCCGGAACATCTAAACAGCTCAGGAGCGATACAGGTCGTAGCGCTGGTCGGATGCAATTCTCATTGCTCCTGCATGGCGGATATTGTGTAATTGGTTTGAATATTTTTCAATATAACAGATTATTTTTAATTGTCAAGAAAAAAATGGCGGAATGGAATGGCGATTTTATAGCGCCCTGGTATTTTGAGTTGTTTTTTGGCTGGTGGTAACAAAGTTTCCCGGTTTGCTGCGTTCCTTCGCGAGGCGCCCCAAACTCGGTTTGGAATCCAGCAGCACATAAACTCGCGGAACTCACGTATGTCTCAGAGATTAGCTCTTTTCGCTGAATTGATTTGGTTTTTTCCTCAATAATTCCTATATTCCGTCTCATTCGAAATTAGCTGGATTAAGCCATTCATCATGCAAAACGTCATCTCCATTCGCGGTGCACGCGTCCATAATCTGAAAAATATCGATCTGGAACTTCCGCGAAACAACCTGATTGTCATCACCGGCGTGTCGGGATCGGGAAAATCCAGCCTGGCATTCGATACGCTTTATGCCGAAGGTCAGCGGCGCTACGTTGAATCGCTATCGGTATATGCCAGGCAATTTCTCGAGCGCATGGACCGCCCGGATGTCGATCAAATAACAGGCATTTCACCGGCAATCGCGATCGAACAGAAAAACCCTGTTAAGACCTCACGCTCCACCGTTGGTACAGCCACCGAGGTATTTGATTATTTGCGCCTGCTCTTCGCGCGTGTCGGAAAAACGATTTGCCCGTCGTGCCACACCGAGGTGCGTAAGGATAGCGTGAGCAGCGTGTTCGATAAACTCGCCCGGCTTCCACAGAACAGCAGAATCCTGATATCGTTTCCGGTTTCTGGCGAAACACAGGGCGATTTCCGCTTGCGGCTGACTGAGATGCTCGAAAAGGGATTTCATCGAATCATTCATCAAGGCTCGATTCAAACAATTGGGGAATTGAGCGCGGCTGATATCGAAGGTCTGCGCCATGCCGACATCCTGGTCGATCGGCTGATTATCGAGGGTGATTACAAATCGCGATTAACAGATTCGCTGGATATGGCATTCCGCGAAGGCAATGGCAGGGTCAGGGTTCAGGTGCTCGATGGACCGGTCTTCAAATTCAGCAGCCTTTTTGAATGCGCGAGCTGCAATCAAAATTTCATTGAGCCGCAGCCCAGATTGTTCTCGTTCAACAATCCTTTTGGAGCCTGCCCCGAATGCCATGGTTTCGGCGATATTATAACGATCGATTTCGACCGCATCGTGCCCGATAAATCGAAAAGCATCAACCAGGGCGCAATCGCAGTCTGGAACACGCCGACCCACACCGGGACGATGCTCGAACTCAGACGCATCGCCCCGCAGTACGATATCGATCTGGATCTGCCTTTCGAAAAGCTGGGTGACGAACAGCAGCGTATCCTGATGGAGGGCGCAGACGATTTTCCCGGAATTCTGCCGTTCTTCGATTGGCTCGAGACGAAGAAATATAAAATTGGCGTGCGTGTTTTTTTGAGCCGCTATCGTGCCTACCAGCAATGTCCGGAATGCCAGGGCAGTCGGTTGCGTCCGGAGGCGCTTTTTGTTAAAATTGCGGACAAAACAATCGCTGATATCGCTGCGATGACGCTGGCGCAGGCGCAAAGCTGGTTCAATTCGCTGCAACTCTCTGCATTCAATTCCGAAGTTTCCGCGGTGATTCTGAGCGAACTGCGCGCGCGTCTGGGCTACCTGGTCGATGTCGGACTGGATTATTTGACGCTCGATCGCCGCTCACAAACCCTGTCCGGCGGTGAAGCCCAGCGAATACACCTGGCAACTGCCCTGGGCTCCCAGCTTGTGGGGGCGCTTTACATCCTCGACGAACCGTCAATCGGCTTGCACCCGAGGGATAACGCAAAGCTGCTGACGATCCTCAAGCGGCTGCGCGATCTGGGGAATACCGTTTTGGTGGTTGAGCATGACCGGGAAATAATTGAAAAGAGCGATTATATCATCGACCTCGGTCCGCGAGCCGGCGTCAAGGGAGGTTACCTGGTATTTCATGGGTCGCATGACCAGATTTTGCGTGATTCAGCCAGCCTGACCGGTCAGTATTTACGCGGCGAGAAGGCAATTCCGCTGCCAGCAAAATACCGGCGCAAGCGGAACAATCCTTTTCTGAAAATCATCGGTGCCAGGCAGAATAACCTGAAAAATATCGATGTGACGTTGCCCATGGGTTGTTTGACCGCCATCACCGGAGTCTCCGGCTCAGGAAAAAGCAGCCTGATCCATGATATTCTTTACACCGGACTGAAAAAATTTCTGGGCGAATGGTCGCACCGCACCGGCGACTTTGATCGCATCGATAATGCTTTTCTGGTGGATGATGTGGTTCTGGTTGACCAGTCGCCCATTGGTCGCACACCGCGCTCCAATCCGGTCACATACATCAAGGCTTTCGATGAAATCCGCAAATTGTTCGCCAATACGCAGCTTGCGCGTGTGCGCGGACTTAAGCCGGGTGCCTTTTCGTTCAATGTCTCCGGTGGGCGCTGCGAAACGTGCGAGGGGGCGGGCGTGGTAAAAATTGAAATGCAGTTTCTGGCAGATTTATACCTTGAATGCGAATCGTGCAAAGGGAAGCGATACAAAAAATCCGTGCTGGAAGTAACATATAAAGGCAGGACAATTGCGGACGTTCTGAATTTGACAGTATCCGAAGCCCTGTCTTTTTTCTCGGAAGCTAAAAAGGTTACTCAAACGCTGAGAATTTTGGAAGAGGTCGGTTTGGGATACCTTTACCTCGGTCAGGCGGCGACGACTCTTTCCGGCGGGGAAGCGCAGCGGTTGAAATTGGCGGCGCATCTGCACCAGAAGCGCGGCAAGCATATCCTTTACCTGTTCGACGAACCAACAACAGGGCTTCATTTTGACGATATCTCGCGGCTGCTCGATTGTTTGAATCAGCTCATTTCGAAAGGCAATTCAGTCATTGTCATCGAACATAACCTGGATGTCATCAAATGTGCGGATTATATCGTTGACCTGGGACCGGAGGGCGGCGAAAGGGGGGGGCAGATTCTAGCCTGCGGAACACCGTTTGAAATTACACAGTGCGAAAATTCATACACAGGAAGATTTTTAAAGAAAATTTTGACTCATGAAGAATCTATTATTAACCGGCAGACCCGGAACCGGCAAAACGACGTTGATTAAAAAAGCACTCGAATCATGCAGCCTGCAAGCCGGGGGCTTTTATACGCAGGAGTTGCGGGAACATGGGCACCGTACCGGCTTTGAAATCATTTCGCTGGCTGGACAAAAGGCTGTAATGGCGCATATCAATATGAAAAGCCGCTACAAGGTGGGCAAATATGGCGTCGATAAATCGGAGATCGAGCGCATCGCCATCAAATCCATCTTTGACGCGCTTGATGACGATGACATCATCATCATCGATGAGATCGGGAAAATGGAGCTGCTTTCCGACCGGTTCAAACAGGCGGTACTTACCGCACTCGATAGCCCGAAACACGTGCTCGGAACCATCATGCTGAGCCAATCCGCTTTCACTCAAACCATCAAAAAAAGCCCGCATATCGAATTGCTAATCGTGACCGAAAGCAACCGGGAACAAATATTTCAGCAAGCGCTTTCAATCGTGCAGCAGTGGGAACCGCAAAAACCCATCGCTCCAGCCTGATTTCTTTCATTCAAGGACATATATAGTGCCAGAACGAAAACGATCAAAAATGTCATTTCGAGCGCCAGCGAGAAATCTATTTAATTCGCAACTACTCAGCTATTGGCACTTGGCTGTTAGCTATTAGCTGAAAACTGAGTCGCAACTTTAATTCTTAAAATTGAACCTATAGATGTCTCCCTTCAGTCGAAATGACAGAGAATTGGACTTCTCGCTCAGGCATTATTACGTCGCGCAAGCTTTGCATTGAATCGCATTCCAGGAGATTAAGCGCCGCTTTTGCGGCTCCAACGTGAAAACTGTCACTCAATTTCCTTCCCTGCCACAGCTTGCTCCAATGCATCGCTAATAACGTGATTGACTTCGTGGATTTTTTCTGTCAGGTTAGCCAGAGCTTCGCATGATGTTGCTCCATCCAGCACCTCGGCATGGTACTTCAATTCGCGCATGCCATTGAGCGCATCAAGTTGATTAATGCGAGCCATTACGATGACTTTATCCAGCCTGGCAACAAGCTGATCTTTATAAAATTGAAACGATTGCGCCTTGATGTGTCCGCCATGCCACGCAGGTTCGAATTCATGAAACGCGGTGCATAGCTTCTGCACCAATACCAGCAGCATGCCGTACACGGGATTGCCACTCGCGAGAATCTTCGCCCACTGCAATTCCTCCGCGCGCAAATGTGCATCTTCGGTTGTCGTTTTGTATTCCATGCCCGGATTATCTCAGAAGTTTGTAAAGTTTATCACATGCGAACGCCTACTTGCCTTTTACCGGCACATACTCTCCGAATTGGGTTGAATAAATCCTGCATCTGCCTTTGGTTTTCCATCTGGCATTGAAATTATAGTAAAATTCCAGGTACTCCGAATCCCCGCCGCCTTTGGTGGTGATCAGGTATTTATTGTAGAGCACGCCGATACGTTTCGCGCGGTTCGCCGGGATCGGAGAGTCGCCGGCGGAAACATCCACGGGAATCCAGCCATAATTCGGCAAATAAACCTCTGCCCAGCGATGAAATACATCATCGACACCCTTGTCTTCACTGCGAACCACAATCGAACCGGCGTACCTGGCAGGTAACCCACTCGCCCGGCACAGGGCAATAAAAATGAATGTATATTCGCTGCAAGAGCCTGTACCCCGCTTCAGCACCGTGGGAGCCGGATTCCACCCGCCGAGTGGTTTCAGCTTATAGTTTATTTTATCGCAGATATAGTCAAAAATTTTGCGCATCATCCAGTAGGGATGCGTTTCAGCGCCCACGGCTGCTTTCGCTCCATCCTCAATAAGCGGATGACTCATATCGAATTTCATGGCATCGTCCAGATAGCGCTTGCGGATATCTTCGGGAATATCCGACAGCTTGCCAACGCGCTCCGGGAAAATCGCATATTCAACCTGGCACTGCTCCGCCTTGATTTTCATCTTTGGTTTCAGAAATGTGCCCGGTCGGATATTCGAAAAGCGAAAATGGGCGAATTTCTGGTTCCAGCGATCCGTGACAAAATCAAAGGGTTGCGGATCGTAGTCAATCTTCTCGAGCATCTTTTGATTTTCCAAATCACCGGGGATCGCCATGTAGACATCCAGTTGCTCCACCACATCCGGTCCATAATTGCGGAACTCTTGCATCGCGGTCCATTGATAAACTTTTGAGTCACGCTTTCGGATAAAATCGCTGTCCGTTAAATTCAATTGATACAATTCACAGGTTTGATAATCCGCGCACCAGAGCGTCTCGCCGGTCCAGCAGATGCCGTAAGGGTACGGTCCGACTGATCTGAAAAACGTCACCACACTGCCGGATGTCGGACACACGCGGTAAAGCATATCATCGACATTATCGGTGATCCAGATGTACTTGCCATCGAACGCCAGACCTTTGGAATTTGCAGAGGGAGCCGGAATATTTTCGTGCATCATCCCATCGATACGATTGATTTTCAGCAACTGCTTTTCCTTATTGTCAACCAGCCACAGAAACTCCCCGTCGAACGTCAAGCCACCCGGATCAGGCGTGTTGGATTCGAGAATCACTTCTGCGATCCCGGAATTCACATTTATCCCGTAAATCCAGCCTTCCTTTGCATCCACGCACCACAGCAATTCGCCATCCCATGCCAATCCCTTCGGATCGTAGCCCGGCGTTTTCAACGTTTGGATAACACTACCATCTTCGGGATTAATTCGATAAAATTGGCACGTTTCTGCGTCTGCCAGCCAGATCGACTTGCCGTCGAACGCCATGCCGGTGGGATGTTGAGCCGGAGTCGGAAAGGTTTTCACCGCATCTCCGATAGTTGCGGTTGTTTTTGAACTGGCTGAAAAGAGAGCGATCAATACGAACACAAAAACGCACCGGTTTTTATTGAAGTGATATACCATTTCACGCCTCCAATTGGCTAATTATACTGCAAACGATCATAAATTGAACATTTTTTTACTGTCATTGCGAGGCGTTTTTTGCCGGGGGCGCCCAGCCGAAGCAATCTCCACTGCTATTGCGTCAACATAAGAGATTGCTTCGCTC
>JAFGMA010000351.1 GCA_016927835.1 Candidatus Zhuqueibacterota bacterium
GAAGCTGTTGAGCAATTAAAATCAAAGCTATTCTATTTGCAGAGCAGCGGAGATCGATATTTATTCAACAATCAGGCAAATTTGAATCGATTAATGCTTAACAATATGGAAAATGTAAAGGAAAATGAAGTTACAGAACTTGAATCAGAGCTATTAAGAAAAGCAATTGGTGGATTCAAGTTTCGAACCTATATCTGGGAAGAAAATTCTGGAAATATTTTGGACTCTGAAGAATTGAAACTTGTCGTACTAAAAAAGGAAAATAAAAAGCTCGTTAATGAATTAATAAAAACAAAAGGGCAAACGCCACGAGTCAATCGAAACACATTATTCTTTTTTTATCCAATGGAATCCGAACGCTCATTTTTTTCAAATGTTATTAAAAGAAAAATTGCTTTGGAAAACATTGCCAGTGATAAAAATATCAACCTGACTGAGGATCAGAAAAAAGAAGTTAGCAATGAGTTGAAAAAATTAAAAGGGCAGATTGATGAAGCCATCCGTAAACTATATCGAATAATTGCCATACCTGAAAAAGATGGATTTAAAACGAAGGATTTGGGCATTCCTACTTTTGGAATGACCAAAAATCTTGACGAAGAAATATACGATCAACTCCGAATGGACGATGAAATACTTGACAAAATAGCTCCATTGGTCATAAAAGAGAAATACCTGACTGCAAGGGATTATGTTTCGACGGCACAACTTTTTAATTCATCCCTCTCTACCCCAGGAGAAGCACGTCCATCGAGCCAGCAGGTATTGGAAAATGGTATCCGAGAAGGCGTATTCATGGGACTCTTTGGCTTGGGTGAATTGATTGATGATAACCCACAAAGTGTTTATTTCAAAGAATCCCCAACTGTGTCATTTTCAGGGAATGAAATTATAATTAAAAATACTATTTGTGAAGAACAGATAAAAGAATCTGAAAAACCTAAAGTTGCGGACAAACCAACTCCAGAATCCGAAAAATTTGATTTTCGAGGAGAGGAAATAGAAACGGATTTAGGAAAGATAAAAAAATCTGTCAAACTAAAAATACCAGTTCCCAAAGGAAAAGTGTCGAATCTAATGGGCATGATGAATTTGCTGAATATGAAATTTAAAAACCTAACTGTCGAAATAGAAGCGACTGATGGAAGTATTTCGGAACAGGACTATGAGGATAAAATTATGGAGACGTTGCGGCAGATGGGAATGGAGATATAAACAAATAAGCAAATTCTGAAAAATTCAATACCTACAAATTTGCCGATTACAAAGACTAGGTGATCGATTTATTGCAGCGTGTCTGTACGGTGAGTGTAAAAACAATGGGTATAATCAAGGAGATGGAAGAGGCGAAAAAAAATGGATCGTAGTGCCTATTGCTAGCTGAAAAAAAGAATTGCTGCTGTCTGACGTTTCATAAAATTTAACAGACTCTAACAGGAATTCCATATTCCAACGCTTTTTTCATGCATTCTTGTCTGAAAACCTCCCGCAGCTTCCAGCGATGCACCAACTACAAGCATCCGAATCTAGCAACATACCACTTATTTACCTTTTCAGCTTTATGAAATCCGCGCAAGAATATTTTCAGACAAACTCTAATTCATCATTTTCCTATTGCATTTTATTAATAATCTTTTAAATTTACCAAATCGATTATGAATTTCTGGTAAACTAGTTGAAAATTGATTTCCCGCTTGCCACGCAACCGCGTACAATGAGCCGGTAGCTGGACTTCTCATAGAATCTGACACAGAATGCAAATTCCGCAGCGTTACGAAAGCTTCGAAAGAAAAGATGATTCATTCTCAAACTGGTCATTTTTAATGCTCTTTTTACGGAGGAATAACTCGTTCTCCAAATGCATACAGGAATGGATAGCATACGTTTCAGGCAGCCTGCTGAAGATTTCATCCCCGAACAGATTTCCAGATTCAAATGTCTCATGAAAGCATTCGGGTTCTTGATCAATCATATCATACAGAGCCGTTCAAAGCTGCAAAACCATTGCGTTGATTTGTATCAGTGACGTACGATGATAGCGTTCATCATCACCCGGAACAGACGGAAGGAGGAAAATCATGCACAAGAAAATCTGGGCTGTTATCTGGCTCTCGTTAGGTATTATTTATCCCCTTAGCCTGATGAGTGCAATCCCGAATACAGAAAACGGATTGGATTGGGAATTTGAATACGATGAGGTCGGTCGGATAATCCGGCTGGTCGATCCTGGTGGCAAAGAAACCAGGCTCAGCTATGAATTTGATCAGAATCATCCGGATCGAATTCGTCGCCTGCTGAAAGAAATAACCGATGAATTGCCTGTAACGTATGAATTCGATGAATTCGGGCGTCGGGTGAAAATGAGCGATGAGGCTGGCACAGTGCGCTATGAATATGATGATTTCAGCCGGCTGAAAGCGGTATCCCGGAATAAAACGGCAGCGATTTCTTATACTTATGACACACTGGAGCGGCTCAGTTCCATTCGGTTGGCTGATGAATTCAGTATTCATTACGCGTATGATTTTCTCGGACGGTTGTCGAAAATGCAAACGCCAGTGGGTGATTTCGTCTATGAATACAATCATGCAGAGGGAAAAAGAATCAGAAAATTGCCGAATGGCGTATTTACGGTCTGGGAATACCTGGTAAATGGCGATCTCGAATCGATAGCGCATGTGGGCGCTAATAATAATGTAATAGCAAAATTTACATACCATTACCGCCCCGATGGCTTGATTCGTCAAATCAATGAATGGGCTCCGAGCGGTGAAAGGAGTTTGACTTACGAATACGATGCTGTTCAGCGCCTGGTTGCCTATTCAAGTTCCCGGGGCGAAAAAATTTCATATACCTATGATCAATTTGGCAACCGGACCGGGATTGACGTTGGCAACGGAAGCGCCATTACCAGCACGTATGATTGGGGGAGCCGGTTGTTGACGCATCATGCCGAGGGATGTAGGCACGATGCGTCAGGGAATCTTACTGCCTACGCTGGCGAAAATGGAAGCCACAGGTTTGAATATAATGGCGCGAATCTATTGAAACGAGTCGATGATGGCAAGGTGATTTATGAGTATGACGGGGATGGGTATCTCATTGCGCGAACGTCTGATGGCGTTCGAACAGCTTTTTTCCCTGATCCGAATTCAGATATCTGGCATCCTTTAATTGCGATTGATGCGAACGGCGATAAAACATTTTATATTTGGGAGGGAAATATTCCACTCGCAGCGATTGGAAAAGATGAAGCGCATTTTTTTCTGCACGATCATCTTGGTTCTGTTCGTCTTGTCTTAAATAAGAATGATGATGAGAAAATTTTTCGGCAGGATTTTAGTCCTTTTGGAATGATGCACAATCCTGCAAAGAAAAATGAGCTACAACCAGCTTTTTCAGGTTTATACTGTGATGCCGCTGTTGGGATTTATATAACTCGTGCCAGAGGATATGATCCCCAATTAGGCAGATTCCTTCAACGAGAACCGGTGAATGATCTAATCTCGCCTTATTTCTACGAATTATCAAGTTATAGTTATTGTTGCTCAAATCCGATTAATTATGTTGATAAAAATGGTTTTTATTGGGATCCTCCTCCTTACATGCCTTATAACCATTTTGATCTGAATCGAATGATTGATCCATTTTGGAAATTTCCTGATGAAAGAACCAGAGATGAATTATTTCGGACTCAAACGTTTGCAGAAAGAATTTTGGGTCCTTTCTTGAATTGGGTAGGTAAAGGTTCATATTGGATCGGTCCCAACAGAAGTGGTGGCGAATTCTCCCAAGAATTAGATCAACTAGGACGCTTGCCTCTTGGAAATTCCAGAATTGCTGGAGTAAACGCTTTTGATGAGATTGCCCGATGGCACGATATTCAAGATTACGTAAACTGGCATTACAATAAAGATACTGAAGTAGAAATTGCCGGACCGCATGGAATCGAGTATTATACTTCACGTGGTCGTGAATCACAACTCCATAACTGGGAGGCTGCCGGGCAGGTGATAATTTACTCATTGCCAGTATGGAATACAATGCCGTTTCGACCTTATATTGGTGGTCGGAGGAAACCACAAACAACGAATCGAATTAATTCTAAAATTGATCCAGATAAAATTAATAATGAGCAAAATAGGCAGTTTTTCCTTCCTCCCCCTCCTCCAGGCAGCGGTGGTGTGAGCGCGCTTTCCCCTTCCAACGTCGGTGGAATCTATCTTCGCGGAGCCAGCCAGGCACTGGCGCATCTCGGCACGTTGAATGGCATTGCCTTGGATGAAAACCATGGGCGTTTAATTTTGCTGTCCGAAGCTAAAGGAGAACTCAACCTGCCTCCGCTGCGTTTGGATGACCTGGTAACTGTATTCCGCTGCGTATACGATTGCTGCCAAACGCCGTATGTTTCCATCGATCCCGATCCTGCTGATCCGGAAGGTCCCGTCATGCTCATTCGCCACGGACCGGGAACCGACAGCACCTATGTAGGGTGGATTTTATTCGAAGCCGATCGGGTGATGAAGGCATACAGCCTGGGATATGATAACATCACTCGCCAGCCGGTAACGTCTCAAATTGCAGGCTTTCCGAATCTTTTCGAGCTTGGTTTTTCAAATTTCAGCGGATCACAACCTGAAGAAATCTGGGAACGGTTCTGGATCGTTCCCGCCGAAGTCATTCGTCGCCAGAGCGGAAACGGACAACTCACGCTGTTCGATGTTCCGCTCAAGGTTAAAACGCAGCGCATGATTTTGAAGGATGGGAAACTGGTGCCGGCACCTGATGATAAGCCATCGAAACCAGCCCAAGTATTTTCCGCCTGGTTCACAGAAAATTACGACGCGATCGCTCAGGAGGTATTATCGAGACCGCCGCAGGAGAGTGGCATCGATACACTCGTTTCATTTTATGCGGAGCTGCGTCGGGTGGCGCTTATGACAGCGATTGCCGAAGCGTTGCGGGATCAGGCGGTACCGATGCCAACCTGGATGCGGGATTATGAGGTCGAGCCATGCCTGCTGGCAAGTACCACACCGGCTATGGTCCTGGAAGCTTCCAAAACCGAAACCACCCGCGTCGTTCAAGGAAATGCCATCAAGTGGATTGAGAGTAGGCAAAAGCAGCGCATTTACGGTGGTGTGACGCTGTCTGCTGATGAGGAAAATATCCATACTATTGTGAAAGCGCCTGCAGCGGATGATTTGATTTCGAAGCTCATGGGGGCGGTTGATACGGCGAAGGTCATTTCCCATACTAGCCTGGAAAATGATGGTGAGCAATATCAAACCTGCGCCCTGCCTGGTGACAATGCCCGCGACGTGTCAGCCTGCCAATTGCAGGAAGTTGACCTGGTTGTACCGGTTCAAAGGGGAAAGACTATCAGCCTCAGCCGCAAATTCAATTCATTTTTCGAGCCTTCAGATATATTCGGAAAAAATTGGTCGCTTGATCTGCCCTATCTCAAACAAATTCTGGTTCCGGCGAAGCATCGTGGTGACGGTGCGTATCAAATGACCTTGCAGGTGATGACGCCATTAAATACATTTCGCGATGATTTTTTAGATATTTATCGCGCCAAAGACGAGCGCATCGGTTATGAAACGCAAATGTTGGTTTTTCCGAATAGACAGAGCTGGCATTTCGATAATGCCGGGAACCTGGTTGCCGTTGACGACAATCCATTGATGACGATCTATCGTCGAGGCAAGGCGGGTGAAATCCACCGGATTGAGGGTTGGTATGGAAGCTATCTGCGCGCCGACATTCAACTGAAATATAATGAGCAAAATCGGATTGAATTGGCGATTGGCAGCAATCAAGATAGCGTTAAATACAGGTATCATGCCGATGGACTTCTGGCAGACGTTGAACGCTCAGAAGGGAATCTCACATATCAATATCATGACGGACTGGTTGGAGATATCCTGCGGAATGGTGAGTTAGCCCGGCATTTTGATTATAATGAGCAAGGTCAACTGCTCCGGGAAATTCAGGGTGATGGAACCGAGGTTGTGTATCGTGTAAATTATGAACCAGCCGGCATCAAAATTTCAGCGCTTAAGAACGAAAGGGCTGCCGAGACAATTCAATATGATCCTGATTTCCGACCTGTTCAGCATTCGTATGAAGATGGCACGCAAATCAATTGGACGTATTTCGATGACTCTGTAAAAACAGAATTTGAATTGCCTTCAGGTGAAAAATATAGCGTCAATCAATCGGCAGATGGCAGGCACCAAACGCTGAAATTGCCACCCGGGGGGAGTTATCAGGCTGAATACGATGAAGCAGGTCGCTTGCTTTCGCTCAAACAAAATCAGCATCAAATTTTTCAGCAAAATTGGCGCGCCGCAGGAAAATTGGAATCAATCTTCTATGAGACGTTCGCGAGATATTCAAAATATCGTGAAGATGGGGTTCTTAGCGGGATGTTTATTACGCCTCCGGAAAAGTGTGAGGAATACAAATACTGGATGGATATCGACTATGATGAATTGGGGCAAATCACGAAAATTGCTGACTATACCGGATCGAAAATTCATATCGGATATAGTCAATCAGGTGAGATAAATATCATTTCATCGACCCGGGGAGGCTTTCAAATCAAACGCAATTCACAGGGAAAAATCGACACGATACGGACGTCATGGGGATTGCTTCAGAATAATTCATACGATACGAACAATCAGCTTACCCGCATAACTTTGCATCAGGGGCGATGCCAGTCAGAAATTGAATTCGAACGGGAGTTGGTCAAACGGATCCGGCAATTCGATGGCGGAGAAGTGAAAATTGCTTATCATGATGAAGGAAGGCATAAGGATCTGATTAAAGAAATTTGCACACCCGGCAATGTTCTGACTTATGAATACGGCAATGATAATCGAATTAGCAGCGTGAATTGTGATGATACATTCCGGTTCGAGTATATTTGGGATGACCAGGGGCGTTTGGTTAAAATGAGGCAGGTTCCCATCAATTTTTGAATTTGACATATTTCGAAGGGAAGGATTCTTGCGCGATGCAAAGTTCTGTAGCAATGAGGAGGTTGATATCATGAGCAAGCGACGGATTTGAATAACAAGGGAGCAGGGGATGATTCTTCACGACTATACGCCAACATGGAAAGAGGAATTCGAGCGCTTGAAGGCGATATACCTCGAATCCCTCGGCGATACGATCATTGCCATCGAACACATTGGCAGCACCTCGATTCCGGGGATCAAAGCCAAACCTATCCTCGATGTGGATATCGTTATCGAAAACTATGAAATTTTCCCGACAGTTGTTGACAGGCTGGCTCGGTTGGGATATACACACAACGGGGATCAGGGCATCCTCCATCGGGAGGCGTTCAAGCGCAAAGATGAATTCACCCCCGAATCCAGTCCGCGGCGAAAATGGATGAATCACCACCTGTACGTGTGTCCCGAATTCAGTGAAGAGTTGAAACGACAACTCATCTTCCGGGATACCCTGCGAATCGATGAAAGAGCGAAACGGGCGTACGAAGCCATCAAAATCGAAATTGCTGCCCGGGCTGATGGCGACCGAAAGCGGTATGCCGCCATCAAGGAAGCTGAATGCAGGGAATTCGTCGAAAAAACACTCGCCGCTGCCGGGTATATTCGCCAAGTGGCACCTAGTTGAATTAATTCAAATCAAAAGGTGACCGATGAATCGAAAGAACCAAATTAGAAATCCAGGTACCACGGCATCAACAGCGCCTTCAGAACCCGGGATGGCTCTGCCCCATGCAACCGGCGATCCCGCAGAGCCACCCGCACCAACCGCGAGCAAATCCAATATTTTATTCATCATGACTGACCAACAGCGATTCGACTGCCTTGGCGCGAATGGCAATTCAATCATCCGGACGCCCAATCTCGATCGCCTGGCAGCGCAGTCCGCCAACTTCTCGCATGCGTTTATTCAATCCCCTGTTTGCACACCATCGCGCGCCTGCTTTTTTACCGGTCGATATTCGCACGCGCATAAAAATCGGGTGAATTATACCGAGTTGGATGAAAACGAGATACTCCTGCCGGAATATTTGCAGCAAGCCGGCTATCGCCTCTAATCCTTTAAGCGGATTCCTTATGTCAGAAGACGATAAAAAAGAAGCATCTTATAGAATCATAAAAGGGAAAATTCATGGCTCATTCAAATAAGTAGAGAGTTACAAAAGTAACGGAATCGGGTACTCGTGAAGTCTCTCTCATGAGTGAACAGGAATTGCAGAAATTACGATCGAAAAGACTGCAAAAAATAAGAAAAGAAGAATTAGGCTTAACCCAAAAATTGCTTGTAGATGGGCTTGGCGTCAATTTGCGCACGTAGCAGGATTGGGAAATTGGTCGTTCGCCTATGCAAAACCGGGCGAAATATTGATGAATCTGATGCGGGAAATGCCGAATGTTAAAGAAAAGCTCTTATCAGAATCACGATAATATTTTAATCCGGCTTGCATTTCGACGTGCGTTATGCTATATGGAGTCAATCGGTTTTTGTCATTCCCGCATGTTTTAAGCAGGATTCTATTGTGTAGATTGTCTAATGGATGCCCGATAGACTTTTTCCCGAATGTTTTTATCGGGGAAGCATTCGGGCAGGACCAGAACTGGTTTAGCGTTTTTTGATTATTTATCGATTTTCAAAATTGACAACTTTTCGGCCAAACTCTATATAACTTGAATTGTTCATAAAGAGCTAATTCTTATTTTATATCTAACAAAAATACAAATAATTAGCCGAATGCGCAAATTCAATTCAGTTTTAAGCATGAATTTGAATGAATGATTCAAAGAGAGTCAGGCTATGAGAGTGCCTCGTTCAAATGCCGATCCGGGCGCTCGCAAGGATAAAATTTAACCGTATTCATTTTTTTTAAGCCACTGATTGATACAGATGAAACACGGATTTATTATGCTATGTTGCTTTTATCCGTGTTAAATTTTTGAAAATCAGTGGTTAAATCTTATTTGCTTGCTTTACGTCCGAATGTCGCAGAATCCCCGAAAATTCTGATTTAAGCAATTTATATGAATAATCCAGGATAAAGCTAGGTACCGAATGAAAATTCTCACGGTGCTATTCGTGAAGCGCCAACTTTAAAAAATACAGCTTTTCATAAAATCACCTCGCCTGCAATAACACAACCTATTCCAGGAAATAATCAAAATGAAAAAATACATAACACCATTCATTGTATTAATGCTCGCTCTGAATTTTCCCGCCCGAATACTCACCGCACAGGAATACCAAAACATCACCATCCAAACCGGAACCTCCGCAACCGCAATCGAAAAAAACATCGCCCGGCTGCTGGCGGAACGGTTGATTGAAGCCGGCGTCCTTGCAACACGCATCGAGCATGAAACCGATACGGCTGAAGTCGCGCCCGGGGAACTCATGATCTTGCTGGGTATGCCGCAACACCACACCAGGATTACCCGCCTGTTCGAATCGAAGCGCATTCCCGAATTATCAAACCTCGCGCCCGGTCCGGAGGGATTCCTGCTGCAATTGATTGCCGATGATGCCTCCCCCCTGCTCCTCGCCGCAGGTGTCGACGAACGGGGATGTCTCTATGCTGTGGGCGAATTGTTGCGGCAGGCGACCTTCAGCAACGGCACCATTGCATTACCCCAAAAGCTGAAAATTTGCACCGCTCCGGCTTTCGAAATCCGGGGCACGCAGTTCGGGCAGAGCCATGTGGCGAAAAATCTGGCACACGTGCGCGACTGGACTGAAGCGGAAACGCAGCGCGTCATCCTGGATTATGCGCTGGCAGGAGCGAATATTTTCAACACGGGTTCCGGACCCATGTTCGATTTCATCAAATCGTATGGTTTGATGACGCAAGGTGGTTTCGGCGCCAACACCGCCGGCAGCGACGTACCCGCCGAATGGAATGCGTTCGAATCCATTGGCAGAATCGGCTACGTCTGCCTCTCTGTGCCCGAAGCCCGGAAATTTATGCTGCAAAAATGCGAAGACACGTTTAAAAACAGTCCGACCTACGATCTGGTCAAATTTCACGGCGGCGATGGCGGTGGCTGCGAGTGTGATAAGTGCAATCCCTACGGTCTGACATTCATCAAACTGGCGGAAGAAATGGCAGCCATTATCCACAAGTATCACCCGATGACGCGCATTTATTTTACCAATCAAAAGTTCGACAATGATGATGATAATGCTATTTTTGCCTATTTGCAGGAGCAGCCCAGGGATTGGTTGTGGGCATGGGGCTATGGTCCGGGTTCGGATGCGACGACGTGGCAGCCAGGACATCGTCAAACGCATCGCATGGATTTATTCCGCTATCCGGGATTCGGTCCTTACGGATTGTATCCCAAGAAGATTCTGCATCAATTACCGCCGCGCCATGTACTGGTCTATTACAACGAAATCACCCACTGGAAATATGCGCAGCACGGCTATATTCAGATGTACCCGCGGGCTGACCGCAACGGAGACCTGCCGCCGCGATGGAGCCACGAAATCTATGAGCGCCGCCCGGATCAATTTCTGACAATGGTCTACAATCGCCTGACCTTTTATGCCTGGCCCCGATATTATCACCGGGTCTTCAATGACCTGATGCCTTACGGCGTTGGTGACATCACCCATTCGAGCGGGCACCACGATCATTTCAATCAATGGATGTGGCAGCGATTGCTGTGGTCGCCGCGGATGACGGTGGAACAGTTGGTTGACGAGTATTGCAGGACATGGTTCGGACCGGAAGCCGCGCCTTTGATGGCAAAAGCCATTTTTCAACTCGAGGAAAACCTGGAAGAATTGCCCGGCACGCCATTGAGCGAAAAAACAGGAATCGATACCTATTATGCGCTGGTGAAACAGGCAGGTGAAGAGATGATGGAGACCGACTGGTTGTGGCGCATGTACATGCAAAAGGCAGCACTCGATAAATACGTTCAACTCGCAGTCCGCCAGCAAATGGCATTGCAGCAGCGCATCGAACAGCGCACGTCGGATGCCTTGAAGAACATCAGGAGCAATGCCGAAATCAATGAGATGCTGACCTGGTTCGAGCAATTGCAGGAATCCCCGGAAATGATCCGACTGCGCCAGGAAGCGGGTCGACTGGGCGAAGAGAGCAACGCGCTTTTTGGCGTGAGAAACGATGGTTATTTTAACCTCGAACATGATTTCATCGGACTGGGCTGGTACAGGCGCCAACTGGAACGCGCGAAACAGGCTGACGGGAAAAACAAGACAGAGCTGCTGGGGATGATTGTTGATTATGAGAATCCGGGTGAAGGCGGATTTTATGATAATCTGGGCACATACAACCATGCGCCCAATGTGGTTTTCGGCTATCCGTACGATCATGGTCAGCCGTATGTGAGTGAAATGCTTTCGGAAATGAACCAACCCGGTCAACGCTCGATGCACTTCACGCAGGACGAACAGCAGGGCGTTACGCTAAATTACCGGGAACTCGATCCCGGCGCGAGCTATCGCATCCGGTTCACGTTTGTGCGTCCGTGGTATCAGGAACGCTATGCTTTTCGAATGAACCAGAAAAGCCAGAAGATTTGGGCGGACAAGTTTGTTCTGGCAGATAATCTGGAGCTGCCGTTACAAATGAGCGATTTTTTCACGTTCGACATCCCCCCTGCTGCTACCAAAGATGGGGAACTCTTCATCCGTTTGGAGCGTGCGCCGGATGTTGCGCGGGGTGACCGGGTAACCATCGAGCAGTGGCGCAATTCAGGTGGTTGGGGCACAATTGTGTCCGAGGTGTGGTTGATGAAAAAATAATTTTGAATGATGAATGTTGAATTATACATGAAGGGTACAACCAAATTCGTCACCTCGTTCCCAATTTTTAGCGCGCTTAAATTCCGGCAATGCGATTTAAAAACACAGTCAAAGGAAATTCTCATGAAATTTATTATTCTCGTATTTGCAGTATTTGCAGCTTGTTGTAACGCAATAAATGCCCAACACATCGACCTGACAGATGCTTCCATCATCGTATCATCAAAAATCAAATCCCGTGTCAGGGAAACACTGGTGAAAGTGTTGCAGGAAGAGGTTGAAAGACGAACCTCAATCGAATGGACATCGGTGAAAAAATGGGCGGATGATAACAAACCGATTATTGCCATCGCCCTTTCATCGGATAAAAAATTAGCCGGGAAATCCGTTCCCCGAAGAAGCGGAAACGATCTTCCTGAATTCAAACCGGAAGGTTACCGGATATTGACGGAATCAAAAGACGGGAAAACCATCGTCTGGATCATCGGTGCGGATGCGCGCGCAACGCTTTTCGGCGTCGGAAAACTACTGCGCGAAGCTCGCATGCTGAAAAATGCGATTTATCTTGAAGCGCCGCTGAATGTGGCGACATCACCCACGCAATCCATCCGCGGGCACCAGCTTGGCTATCGCAAAACGGCAAATTCGTACGATGCCTGGGACGTCAATCAATACGAGCAATACATCCGTGAACTGGTCATTTTCGGCACGAACGCTGTGGAAAATATTCCATTCGGAGATGAAAACGATAGCGTCCACATGCCGATTTCCCGCGAGGAGATGAATGTCCGGATGAGCGAAATCTGTGCGGCGTATGATATCGATTATTGGGTGTGGACACCGGCGACATTCGATTTGCGCGATACCGAAAAACGCACTGCCATGCTCAATACGCACGAGCAGTTTTATAAAGCGTGTCCAAGGCTGGATCAGGTATTCTTCCCCGGCGGCGATCCGGGAGATAACCACCCGCGCGAGGTGATGCCTTTCCTCAGGGATTTATCCGTGCGATTGAAAAAATATCAACCCCGCGCCGGTATCTGGATTTCGCTGCAGGGTTTCGGCGCCGAAGAAATTGATTATTTTTACACGTATCTCGATGAGCACAAACCCGACTGGTTGCGGGGCGTGGTCTCCGGTCCCAGCAGTCCGCCGATTGCCGAAACCCGTTATCGCTTGCCGGCGCAATACAAACACCGCCAGTACCCGGATATCACCCATAACGTTCGCTGCGAATTCCCGGTCAAAAATTGGGATCAAGCATACGCGCTGACCATTGGGCGGGAGGGGATTAATCCGCAGCCCAATTATTACTCGAAAATCCACGCCACCTACGCGCCTTTCACGGATTGCTTTGTTGCGTATTCCGATGGCTGCCACGACGATGTAAACAAGGCGGTGTGGAGCATGCGCGGCTGGGACATTGAAAAGGATGTCCGCGATATTATGATTGAATATTGCCGCTTCTTTTTCGGGCAAGCGCTTGCGGAAAAAGCAGCCGATGGGATTTTCGCGCTCGAACATGACTGGGTGGGACCAATTGTTGAAAACGGCAGCATCGAAACCACTTTTGAGTTTTGGACGAATCTCGAAAAAGAAAATCCGCAATTAGCCGGAAACTGGCGCTGGCAACTGCTGGTATTGCGCGCGTATTATGACACATACCAGCGGCGGAGAAAAATTTATGAGCAGGCTCTCGAAAAACAGGCGAATGCCATTCTCGCACAGGCGGAAACACTGGGGATCGAAGCCGCTATGAACAAAGCCTTGGCAATCGTCAATAGGGCTGATTCGGAGCCGGTGGCGCAACCGCTCCATGCCAAAATTGTTCGGTATTGCGACGACCTGTTTCATTCGATCGGATTCCAAACCAGCGTACCAAAATACCAGGCGTCGGGTTCGCAACGCGGCTGCATCCTGGATTATGTGAATTATCCGCTGAATAATCGCTGGTGGCTTGAAGATGAATTCAACAAAATCGGAGAGATGAAAAACGAGCAAGATAAACTGGCGCGACTTGAAATTATCCGGACATGGGAGAATCCGGGCAAGGGCAGTTTTTATGACAACGTGTCGAATATCGAAACCGGACCCCGCGTACTGACCACATCGTATGATGCTTGTGATGTCGCCTGGTGGGATAACGGCTACAGCCGGGCGCGACTCTCCTCGCAATTATTCCAGACCGATCCGGTTCTCGAATACGAGAATCTCGACTTCAACGGGCGCTACATTCTGCGTGTTTGCGGCTTGGGTGACGCACTCGTCAGAACCGATGGTGAACGCCTTGAACCGATTTTGTACAATAAGGGCAAGGGCGAGTTCAAGGAGTGGGTTATCCCGCGACACATCACCCAGGACGGAAGAATGCGGCTAACATTCGATTTGCCTGAGGAATCGCATTTGAATTGGCGGGATTTTTCACATGTGTCGGATATTTGGTTGATAAAGCGATAAGGTGAAAGCTCAATCCGGTTCTGTTTAATGGAATCCTGGGCGCGAAGCCTCATGGCAGAATGAGTTAAATTATCGGGCGCAAATTTGCATCACTTCCCAACCGGCGCACTGATCACCCCTAAAAATCGCCCCATCCAGTACGGCAGCAAAAAAGTATCACCTGCGCTCAGTTCACTCTGCCGATCACGTCCATCCAGCATAAAAAGATTTCGGTTATGTTTCAGCTCCGGTCGTTCGTCCGGCGGCAGCACTTCGGTTGTGGTTTGCCCCCGGAAATTGGATTCAACCAATTCGATGTCCTTCCGATGGCTATTGATGCTTGCAAATTGGATCATGTCCAGCGGAAACTCCTTCAAATGCCAGATGGATTCTTCCAGATCAAAGTCGGTTGCGCCGGTCATGGCATAGCAAAAATTCCACAAGGCATTTTTCTCCGGACGCTCCCAATTCCAATGATCTTTGATCGCCTCGCGAAACCTGTCTTTCAGCGTATCATGAAAGGCATACGGGTACAGCGCCCAATACGCCAGAAAATACATTTCATCATCGGAGTGATTCCACTCCTCGGATAACATCCTGCTCCAGGCGTCTGCATCCGCCGGTGCCCGACCAATCTCGCTAAACGGACGCATCAGGTTTTCGAGATACCCGTGCTTATTCATCAATTCGAATGCTTTTTCCTTAAACAATGGTTTTCCGGTAAATTTATATGCCGCCTGCAAAAATGCGATGATATTCGAAGAGCAAATTTTCCGGTCGCCCACCATTGTATTGAACCGGTTCACATACTGCGGATGCCAGCGTCCCCAAAGCGAGGGCAAGCCATTATAATCAATCAAGCACATATCATTTTCAACGATGTAGCTCATCAGATCATCCAACAGCGCAATTGCCCTCACTCGCCAGGCGGGATCATCAATGTATTCAGCGATCAGGACCAGGGAAAACACCTGCCCGACTGTCTGGTCGCTGCTCGCAGACGCCCGCCAATCCCACTCTGGATCATCGGCGTGGCGCCAACTGATAGTTCCCTGGTAGCCATCGTACCAATAATCGTCAACATAGCCTCAATACTCTTTTTTGAACTCCTGATACCCGCGCCGCTCGAACGAGCGACCGAACAAGCCTTTGATGCCGTTGATCCGGTGCAGCCGCTCCATCGCCTCAAATGCTTCGTAGCAATTCTGTTTGGCATCTTCGGAGCCGGTGACCAGGTAGCGAAACAACTGGCTGCCCAGGTACATGCCTGTCCAGAGATTATCACTATCGGCAACGCGATTCTCCGACGTGGATAAATCATGATTTTTCAACCTAGTCACATCGCTGTTGATGCCATAGCGAATATGCCGCTGGCGCACCTGATTTTCGTAAACCATCGCCTTCTCTTCCAGTGTTATCATTTTGAAGCAGATTTGCCCCAGTCCTGTATCGGTGAGAATCAGCACGGAATTTTCCGGACCTGAGGCGATATCGACAACCTTGCTTCCCGGCAGCCAGCGTTCGCCATAGTAATAATTGAATTTGCCATCATCACGAAGCATGAATGCTCCCCTGGTGGAGCCAAACCACACCTGACCAATGATTTCCCTGATCGCTGTCAATTCGGTCCAGGGCAGTTTTTGATGGAGTCCGCCTTTTGGGCTTCCGACCGCATCCGTTTCAAGATAGCCATCAGTCGTCCCGATGATCAGCGTGCTTTCATACGCGGCGATCTCAAAGCATGTGAGGCTCTGCCCCTGGTATATCGGCTTCGGAGCGCTATCGCCTACAGCAAACGAATAGAGCGCCTTTCCGGTGAGTATCAAAAAATCATCGGCTGATTTGCGATACTTTATCGACAGCACCTGTTCGCCATTCAGATCGCTGCTCCATAGTTGCCGGGAATCTTTCAGGCAGATGAGTGTTTTGCCATCGGAGATCATGAATGCGAAATCCATTCCGCCGCAGACGAGATTTGCTCCTGGCAGCGCGTGCTGCGAAAACAGCTTGCCTGCCCATGCATTGCTCAACACGGCGTTGTCATCGAGATAGACAAACTGCTGTTCATACAGCACCATGTCGCGGATGCGTTTGTCTTGCATTGGCAGATAGGTTCTATCGGGTCGCAAGGTTCCGGGGTACTGAAAATGACCGTTGTGCGGACGGCACAATCCATTCGCCGCCAGAACCTGAATCACGCCGTTCCGGTCAGCGCAGACTTTTTTGAGTTCGATAGTGTCATCATCTATAAAATATTTGACGGCGTAATCCTGCAAATAGGGCACATCCTGATAGACCGGTTGTCCTGCTTTATTTCTCCGCGAGTCGATTTTGGCGCACGCGGATAGTAACAGGAATAACAAACACAAAGTGGGTACGATGAATTGTTGCATGGCGGGATTTTATCCTCTAAAAATTTTGAAAGCTGGTCTCAGTGGCATTCAGTCGATCGAGCTATAAAATTTTAAAAATCTAATAATGAATTTCGAACGAAGAATTCCGTTTTTTTTCAACCGACAGCCGTATGCAGTATCCGCTTGCCGACATCGAGTTGTAAGTAATTGATAGTTGTATCTTTATCGTTTCTGTTTAACAATTTTCAGGTGTCGATGTTCCGTGAACGAAAAATTCCTGCCCGGTTTTGAAAAATCAATATTCCGTGCTGTAGGCAGCCAACAATATCACCTGGCACCTTTTTGCTTGATTTCTCCCTAATTTTTGCTATCTTGACAATAGATTTTTTTGGAGTATGTCGTATGTTTTTTCCCAAACCGGCTAGTTACCGCAGAAAAAATGAAATCCAAACCATGAAAAAAATCCTCGCGCTGTGCGTTCTGATGAACAACCAGCCTTATTCGCAACAATCCAAAATTCCACCTACTTAAAACTTGATGCGGCGCTATCAAAATGTCTGCAAAAAATCGACATCGATCTCGGACCCAATAATGATTTTGATGCCGGCGAATATGGGATTGATCAAATATCTTTAGCCGTCGTCAATCTAAGCAGTCTGAACCTTTTTGGGTGGTGTGAATTTTGAGAGTTTTATCTATCCTGCTTCCGTGGACAAAATATACATGGCAGTCGAAATATTGCACCGGACTTCAAGGGGAAAATTGACATTGACTACTTCCTTTATAGTAAAATTCCCGAATGATTTCGATAGGACCTAAGAAATCCATTCCGATCCACGTCCGCTATTGTGCGATGGCGACAGTATAACGGTGAATCATCTGCTGGACTTAATGATCACGCCAGCGGTAACTCTGAGGCAAATTGCCTGACCGACCGCGCGAAACGGGAAAATATCAGCGCGTTGATGCATAGCTATGACTATCATGGCGGCGAAGTGACCCGAAAATTTTTGTCCAGAAAATATGAAAATCCGGACTACGAAAATCTCAGAGGCATCGAAACCTGTACCCTGCACGCCGCCGACTTTTTATACAGAATCGAGTCGAATTAATTGGTGATTCCTTGGATCAGCATACAGATGAAAACGATGTTAAGAAGGCAGTTGGACAAATCAAAACTCGCCGGCGGATTTCCCTCGAATACAATATTTTAACACAAATCCAGTTGGTTTTCATATTTGACCTATGACGTCGCAATCAAGGATAGCTGTGAAGTTCGATATATCGCTGCATGCTTTTTACCTCTGAAGCAAGAAGTAGCACTGGAGAAACATAGGGAGTTGCAGAGGAGGGCTTATGAGTTTATCCGCAATGGAAGATAACTATAGTCTTCTGAAAGGGATGAAACAAAATTGCAAATAGATTGTTCCAAAATTCAAATCGGTCTCCATTAATAATAACAATATCAGTCGCTTTAATCCTTTCTTCGATCAGTACCACCTGGATCTGTATTTTTCTGATCTGATGTATCTCCAAGTATTGATTTTTTAAAATACAAAATCCGTTTTTTTGCTTCCCGTCCTTTCGCATTGCTGCTATCCGAAGAAGAATGCGGATCCAATCTTCTCCGCGCTTCGTCTTCAATTCTCCGCACATCTTCATTCTGAGAATTTTCAGAAGATTTCATTTTATCAGGCAAATCAAAATACCTCTTTGCTCCAAATATTGCAGCAGCAATCAGCAGCGGACAAAGCAGTATGGCAATTTTTTTAGACAAATTGTTCCCCCTAAAGAATTTTAATTTTTATATTGCTGTCTTGCTTGAGACACTGCATCACAGTTTTCAAAATTCTGAATATATTATTTTATCAATTTTGATATTCTTCTGTTAAATTATTATAATGTTTATAATTGAGAAGATGAAAACATTTACATCATCGCATATTCATCTCAAATAGATAGTCAATGTAAAATATGTCAAATACCGTACCAGTTGAAATGCTTAATCGCCATTAATATTTTATCCTGAATTTAATGTGGGGCATAAATCTTTAGCCATGAAAGATAAACCAAACGCAATCTCTATAGTAGCTAGCCTA
>JAFGMA010000352.1 GCA_016927835.1 Candidatus Zhuqueibacterota bacterium
AATCTCAGCCGTTTTATTAGGGGATTGCTTCGGCAAAAAACGCCTCGCAATGACAATTTTTCGAGTTTTCGGACGGACACTAGCTAAAAAAACTGTTTGACTAATTGTATTAGTGTACTATATGTATACTACAATCGCTTAAAATAGTTTCAGAAAGCTAATAAATTGTATCACCATGCAGAGGACTGTTTACGAATGAAACAAGTTTCGGTGCCTAAACAGAAATTTTTCTCTGGAGCAACCTTATTTTCAATGAATGTGATATTGGAATCAGGGAAATAGCGGGCTCATGTTATCAAATGAAATGAATTGTAAAAGGATAATTAGCTGTTATTTTGAGCTTTTTATAATATCCCCAATCAAATTTGTATGAGGATAATTAATTTAAATTATGGAGTTAAGCTGATTTTCTCCTGGCATTTTTTTTGCAAAATTCGGAACGATGACATTATGTAAAGATAGATTAGCATTTACCAGGGGGACAGCATGAAGATTAACGTTAAAGCTTTGTTATTATGGGGCATTATTTTCCCATTTATTATCAGCACGTTACCGTTGAAGCGATCATCGACTCAACACGCGACAGAGTTAAAGCTTGTAAACACAATTTACAGCGAGGAGGAAATTGAGCAGATATTAGATATTTTAGAGATTTCCATTAACGGTACTTACGGAGAATTCATACACAACAATGTGATAAATTCGATAGCGAGTATCGATCAAGGATTGCTGAATAATAACTTCAGCATAATTTATTTTTCAAAGCAAAATGTCGATTCCAGACAACTGATCACATCGATATTGGAAGATGAAAAAAGGAATTTGACCAAATTGCAGTCCAGGATTTATGAGCTTCTCACTCAATTTATTTCATCCGAAGAACTGCCGGATGAATTCAGGATTAAAATAAAAGTTGTGATACCCAATAAGCGGATATCCAATGATAAAATCCGCGCGTACGAACTGGAGTTGGAAGTTCCCATCGCTCAATACAGAGCAATAGAGAATCATCATCGTGCTCCATCCGATACCAGCGAAAATGCCTTCCTTAGCCTGCTGGATCACAGTGAATCCGATGCACGTCTCAGGCTTACAGCTTTGCAAAATGAATTATAAAAGCATTCAAAAAGCTAATAAAAAAAAGCCCGTCGATAAGACGGGCGTTTTTATTTTTACTTTGACTCTTCAAGCACTGCGTGCGCAGCGGCAAGTCTGGCAATTGGTACACGATAAGGTGAGCAACTCACATAATTCATGCCCACTTTATGGCAGAATTTCACCGAGTTGGGTTCGCCGCCGTGCTCTCCACAAATACCAACTTTCAGGTTGGCTTTGGCTGAGCGCCCACGTTTCGTACCCATTTCTACCAGTTGACCGACACCTTCTTGATCGAGAACCTGGAAGGGATCGGTTGGCAAAATTCCTCTTTCCACATACTGCGGTAGGAAAACGCCTGCATCGTCGCGGCTGTACCCGAATGTCATCTGAGTCAGGTCATTCGTGCCGAACGAGAAGAACTCAGCTACCTCGGCGATTTTATCCGCGGTCAATGCCGCCCTGGGAATTTCAATCATTGTTCCAACCAAATAATCGACTGCGATCCCTTTTTCCGCGAAGACTTTTTTCGCAGCAGCGTCGATTACGGCTTTTTGATCGATCAGTTCTTTAGCTGTACCGATGAGGGGAACCATGATTTCCGGTAATACTTTGATGCCTTTCGCTTTCAACTCGCAGGCGGCTTCCAATATTGCCGTCGCCTGCATTTCGGTAATTTCGGGGTAGATGATACCCAAACGGCATCCACGATGACCCAACATCGGATTGAATTCGTGGAGCGAAGAGATTTTAGCTTTTACGCGTCCCACCGGAACATTCATCGTTTTCGCTAAATCCTTGATTTCTTCTTCGGTATGCGGCAAAAATTCATGTAACGGAGGATCAAGCAAACGAATCGTCACGGGCAATCCTTCCATCGCCTGAAAAATGCCGAGAAAATCGCCCTTTTGCATCGGCAGCAGCTTTGCCAGCGCAGATTTTCGACCCTCAACATTTTCTGCCAGGATCATCTCTCTGACGGCATCGATCCGGTCGCCTTCGAAGAACATGTGCTCGGTACGCGTTAGTCCGATGCCTTCTGCGCCAAAATCGCGGGCAACTTTTGAGTCTTTCGGTGTATCGGCATTGGTCCGTACACCCAGCTTCCTGATCTCATCCGCCCATCCCATCAAGGTTGCGAAATTGCCAGATAATTTGGGTTGAATCGTTTTAACCTGCCCCAACATGAGTTCACCGGTGCTGCCATCGAGAGAAATCCAATCGCCGCTTTTTACATCGGTACTATCTACAGTAAATTTTCTTGCAGCGTAATCGATCTCAAGTGCGCTGCAACCAGCGACGCAGCATTTGCCCATTCCGCGAGCAACTACGGCTGCATGTGATGTCATGCCACCGCGTGCCGTCAGGATACCCTGGGCAGCATCCATACCACCGATATCTTCAGGAGACGTCTCAAGTCGAACCAGGATTACTTTTTCGCCCAGTTCCTTTTTAGCAACCGCTTCTTCGGCAGTGAAGACTACCTTGCCGCTGGCTGCCCCTGGAGAAGCGGGTAGACCTTTTGCCAGGATTTGTTTTTCGGCTTTCGGATCAAACATCGGATGAAGGAGCTGGTCCAATTGCTCGGGTTGAACGCGTGAGATGGCTGTTTTTTTATCGATCAAACCCTCATCTACCATTTCAACTGCAATGCGAATCGCGGCAGTTGCCGTTCGTTTGCCAACGCGGGTTTGCAGCATCCATAGCTTGTTATTTTCAATGGTAAATTCGATGTCTTGCATATCCCGATAATGTTTTTCCAGGTTATGATAAATCGATTCGAGTTCTTTATATATAGCAGGCATCTCTTCTTCGAGAGAAATTTCAGCATTGCTGGTTTTGCCGGCAGCATTCACCGGTTGCGGCGTACGAATGCCTGCGACAACATCTTCGCCCTGGGCATTTTTCAGCCATTCGCCGTAGAATCGTCTTTCACCGGTTGCCGGATCGCGAGTAAATGCCACACCGGTAGCCGAATCATCGCCCATATTGCCAAACACCATTGCCTGAACATTCACCGCTGTTCCCCAGTGGTGCGGTATGTGATTGAGTTTCCGATAGGTTATTGCGCGTGCACCATTCCACGAGCCAAAAACCGCACCGATGGCGCCCCAGAGCTGCTGCATCGGCTCATCCGGGAACGTTTTGTTGAAACGGTCTTTGACCATCTGCTTGTATTCATGTACGAGCTCTTTCAGATCACTGGCAGTGAGCTCGGTATCATTTTTTACACCCCTGGCTTTCTTTTTTTCATCGATAATGACTTCGAATGGATCGACTTCATCCTCGCTTTCGGGACGGCATTCCATCACGACATCAGCATACATGTGAACGAAGCGGCGATAGCTATCATAAGCGAAACGCTCATTGCCGCTCTTTGCAATCAGCCCTTTTACCGTTTCATCGTTTAATCCGAGATTTAAAACCGTGTCCATCATACCGGGCATTGAGACGCGAGCACCGGAGCGAACAGAGAATAACAACGGATTCTTCACGTCGCCGAATTTTTTGCCCATCATGTCTTCTACTTTTTTCAGGGCACTGAGAACTTGCTTTTCAAGTTCAGCCGGGTATTTTTTGTTGTTCTCATAATACGTGGTACAAACCTCGGTAGAGATGGTAAAACCGGGAGGAACCGGAATTCCGATATTCGACATTTCAGCGAGGTTCGCTCCCTTGCCACCAAGCAGCTCTTTCATTGACGTGCTTCCCTCTGCCTTACCACCACCAAAAAAATATACATATTTTTTTTCAGACATAAAGTCCTCCTGAATGATTCTTAAAAAATAACGAGTTGAATAGTCAAATTAAGTCCAGCGGGATTTTCCAGTCCGAATTCATTAAAACTCGGTTTTGGAAATTTAGTAAAATTTGAAAATAGCTTACTTCACTGCCATATAAAAGTTCCGACAGAAAACCGATAATTTCAGGAAATGGACTTGATGAGATTCATTGCGTTCACTCAATTAAGTACCTATCCGAACCCTATTTTAAAGAATGATTGGATTAGGTAAATTGCCCTTCCCGCATGTTTTAAGCGGGGTGCTGCTCACGAGAATCCACCTGCCCGCGTTATAAACGTATTTCCGATCAACGCATCTCGGGAATGGCAAGGAGGGTTTTCGGATAGGTTCAAGCTGAAAAGCC
The DNA here is from genome assembly GCA_016927835.1 of Candidatus Zhuqueibacterota bacterium. Lineage (GTDB taxonomy): Bacteria > Zhuqueibacterota > Zhuqueibacteria > Thermofontimicrobiales > Sulfurfontimicrobiaceae > Sulfurfontimicrobium. Next base: position 4,243 of record JAFGMA010000352.1, read on the forward strand.
CACCCTTCATAAGCTAATCGCCGGATTTCGAAGCCGGATGCAGGATTGCATAATACCCGGATGAATCAGATAGCAAGCCCAGCGCTTTCTGCAGTGCGCGATCTGTGCTAAAACTGGCTTCAATTTCCGCATCTGTTCCCCACATTTTTGCCGATATCTCTTCCTTTAATCTGCGTTTGATAAAATCCGAATGTTTGCCAAAGCATTTATTTTTTTCCCCTGCGATAGCTTCCCGTATTTTTTGTGTTTGGTCGTTAACCGATTCGAAAATATTCGCTTCACGCGCTTCTTTTTCAAATTTTTCTAGGCTTATTAGTGTGTTTGGTTTATAATCGAACTTTGCATCTTCGAGATATTTTCTGAATTCATTCAATAAATGATCGTCAACAACGAAATCCATGGACAGGTCATGATGCTTTGCAGCATATTTAACGCTGAAGTTGAAAAGCATGGATTTCATTTCCAGTTCGCTCATGTAGCGATCATATTTTGGTTCTTCGATTACGATATCTGGTGTTATGCCACCATTGCCGTACACGCTCCTTCCGCCGCTGGTTGTGAAGACAGCAGGCTTGACTTCATTAGCTGTATCTGCGATTTCGGTTTCGATTATGCTATCAAAACTTGAATCCACGATTGCGCGAAATACTTTTTCTTTAGCATTTTTAAACACATCTAGCTTTTGAATGAGACGTCCACTAGGAATATAATATTTTGCCGTTGTCATTTTGAGTGCCGCACCTTTTCCCACCGAGACCAGTGTTTGAACTAATCCTTTGCCATAAGTTCGTGTACCAATAATGACTCCACGGTCCAAATCCTGAATTGCACCGGAAACGATTTCGGATGCGGAAGCGCTCGTGCTGTTTACCAGGATAATAAGCGGCATATCGCCTAAAATAGGATCATGCCTGGCAAGATATTGCTGATTTGCAGCTTCAGTTCGCCCTTTTGTCGATACAATCAGCTTTCCCTTATCAACCAAGTTATCTGTGACTGCGACTGCGGCTTCCAGTAATCCGCCAGGATTATTCCTCAGGTCGAGAATGAGGCTTTTCATGCCTTGTGATTTTAATTCCTTGATCGCCGTAAATATTTCTTTTCCCGCATCTTTTGAGAAATGCGTCAATTTAACATAACCGATGCTATCTTGAACTATTTTTTTATAGCTAATATCCTCAACCTTGATTTCTGCTCGCGTCAATTTGAACTCGAGCAGTGTGGATTCGCCTTCGCGCTTAATTTTTATTGTTACCTCAGTTCCGACCTCTCCTCGTAAGCGATTGGCGGTTTCCGAAACACTCAATGGCTTGGTCGATTCTCCATCAATTTCGACAATATAGTCGCCCTCCTTTATCTTCGCTCGTTGTGCCGGCGAATTCGGGAAAGGCGGTTCGATAACCAGGGGCCAATCTCCTCTCTTGGCGATCCGCATTCCCAGACCATTGTATTTGCCTTTTGTCATGATATTCAATTCGGCGGTGTCATCTTTTTCGATGAATACTGTGTATGGATCAAGTTGATCGAGCATACCATTTATACCGGCGCGGATGAATTTTTCAGGATCGATTTGTTCAACATAACCCATTGATATTTCTTCATAAATGCGCCCGAAAATGCCGGTATTCTGAATGACTTCATAGTAAAAATCAGGAGCACTCGCCTCAACATAATGCGATACCCAACCACCGAATGCGAACACTGCGCATATCAAAACAATCATGGTCAGGCTCTGCTGTTTTCTCTTCATATTGCCTCCTGTATAATTAAATCATATTTTCCACTTAAAATATGGATAACTAACTACTGTGCGTTGCTCGGGTGACTTCAATTCGTTGCAACATTTGAAAATAGCGGTTCATTGATTCATAAATGTAGCAATGAGGCGGTATACTTTTTCCCTCACCCTTTGTTGTTGATTTTTCTTATCAATGGTTCCATATAAAGCCTGTCTGAAAAATATTGATTTTTGACAATCAATAAAAAAACAATGAAGCGAAATGCGTTCTGTCATGTCCGGATGCTTTTATCGGGCATCCATTTAACCACTGCACAACGGATTCCTTCTTAAAAAACGCGGGGATGACAAAAACCGACAGACTCTGGATAGATATTTCAAATAGTCAATTAATTGCGTTTATTACTTCAGAGGTTGATGCCAAAGCGCTTCTCCGATTTGAGGATTCCTTTCTTCAAAAGAGGCAATCCTGCTTTCCCAAAATAGTTTCCGGGGCATGGAAGAGCGCATATTTGCTGAAAAACAGGATTTCATTGACGAGGAATATCTATGATTTTTTCAGCAATCGAACGATTTGCTCCCAAATTTCGGAAGCAATGGATTGGATTTGATTATCACCTTTTACGACGATGATTCGCTGCGGTTCCCTTTTGGCAATCGCGAGAAATCCGTCTCTAACTCTATGTATAAATTCGATTTTTTCACTTTCGATACGATCAGGTTGTTTGCCTGAAGCGCGCTGGCGGTTCATCGCCATTGACGGATCAATATCGATAACAAATGTCCTGTCGGGTATACGTCCAAATGAAGCCAATTCATTCATTTTATAAACGCCTGGAAGATCCAGGTTGCGACCATAGCCCTGGTAAGCCGTCGTTGAGTCATAGAATCGATCGCAAATGACAGTGATGCCTTTCTTGAGGGCGGGCAGAATCGTTTCGAAAACCATCTGCGCTCTGGCGGCGGAAAATAAGAATAATTCAGTTTGATGGCACATCTCCTTATTATTTTTATCCAATATAATTCGTCTGATTTGTTCGGAGATTTTTGTGGTGCCGGGATCTCTAATCAGTATATTTGAAACACCAATTTTTGTCAAACGCGTGCTTGCAATTTCTGCTTGCACCGATTTCCCGCACGAATCGATGCCTTCGAATGTAATAAATTTTCCGTTCATAAAAAGAAATTATATGGTCGAATTTTTTATCGATGCATTGTTTTTGACTAAGCTGGTGACAGCTCAAGAGAAAAAGCTGCAAACGAAGAGTGAAAGGAATAGGATGAAACAAGTAACCATTTCGGATAAGTGACCGATTATCGCTTATTTTTTCTCAATGGGTAACTTATTTCAATTCCGCATACTGAAGCGCAGGCTTGAATGACGATGGTTTTAAATAGTGTCCGTCCGAAAACTCGAAAAATTGTCATTGCGAGGCGTTTTTTGCCGAAGCAATCCCCTAATAAAACGGCTGAGATT
>JAFGMA010000353.1 GCA_016927835.1 Candidatus Zhuqueibacterota bacterium
AAAGCGGTACGTGAGCTGGGTTTAGAACGTCGTGAGACAGTTCGGTCCCTATCTGTCGTGGGCGTAGGATATTTGAGGGGAGCTGCTCTTAGTACGAGAGGACCAGAGTGGACGAACCGCTAGTGTACCAGTTGTTACGCCAGTAGCATGGCTGGGTAGCTATGTTCGGAAGGGATAAGCGCTGAAAGCATCTAAGTGCGAAGCCCACCCCAAGATTAGATATCCCTCCCTGGGGGTAACTCCAGGGCTAAAGGCTCCTTGAAGATTACAAGGTCGATAGGCCACAGGTGTACGCACAGCAATGTGTTTAGCCGAGTGGTACTAATAAGCCGTGAGACTTAAGATGATCTTCGAGCAGCAGACGGTTAATGGTTTGACAATCTTCTGCAAATCAATAAAGTTTTGAATGAAATATAATTCCGGTGATTATTGCGAAGGGGATACACCTCTTCCCATTCCGAACAGAGAAGTTAAGCCCTTCAGCGCCAATGGTACTGCATGGGAGACTGTGTGGGAGAGTAGGACATTGCCGGATATTAATTTATTAGCCTCATATTCCTTATAGGATATGGGGCTTTTTTATTTGGAATCGTTTAGATATTAAAGACTTATATTTTTAACTCTGCCGAAAATTATGCAAATGCAATGCACAGGCACACCGATTGGGATTCAGAGTTGATGGAGCAAAATTTTATGTGCGATTTTGAGTTTGCTTTCCCAGGTGGAAATATCTTTTTGGAGGGATAAAAAAAATCGAGCGCCCGGTGCTAATTGATGATAAGCGCATCCGCCACAAGTTCAGCGACGGTTTTAACTTCCACATTAAGTCGATAGTCGTTATTGAGTTCCATTAATTGGTCAATGCAATTGTGGCAGGGTGTGGCTACAATTTGCGCACCTGTTCTGCGGATCTGTTCGGCTTTAATTCTGCCGGCTTCAATACGACGCTGCTTATATTCACCCATAGCGAGTTGACCGCCACCACCGCCACAGCAGTAATTGTTCTCCCTGTTCGGCACCATCTCCCTGAAATTTTCCACCGCCTGTTGCAGAACGAATCGCTGCGCCTTGATTATGCCACCATTGCGCACAAGATTGCACGGATCGTGCAAGGTGACTGCTTTCTGATTTTTATTTTTTTCAAGCGCTATGCGTCCGGTTCGAATGTAATCTGCAATGATTTCGATCACCGATTTCACTTCGAACGGAAACGAGCGCTGAATCCAGCCTGCGCCTTCCCATCGCATCGCGCGAAAACCATGTCCGCATTCTGCCAAAACCAGCGTTTTCGAATTCAACCTGATAGTTTCTTCAAAAAGCCGGTTCACGAGTTCTCCCGCAGCCTTATCATCCCCGGTGAAATATCCGTAATTGGTAGCATCATAAGCGCGCGTTGATATGGTCCAATCTTCACCTGCAGCATGAAAAATTTTGGCGACAGCGCTGATTGATAGCGGGAAGAATTTTGCCTCCCGCGGATTAATCGTATAGAGAATTTGCGCGTTTGGGGAATCTAGTGGAATTCGTGCTTTATTATCATTGACTTCCATCTGGAGATCTTCTTCCAGCCATTGAAGAGTATCTACCAGATCCTCGTGCGTGATGCCCATGTTGTTGCCAGTCTGTAGTGCAAGTTCAAGGGTGGATTGAATCCCGGAGGGAACCAAACCGAGTTCCGCCAGCATGGCGCGACCGGTTCTGACGAGATACGGGATATCGATGCCGATTGAACAATGTAGACTGCAACGCCCGCACATTGAACAAGCTCCGAAAAGGGAGTCAAGCATGCTATCAAGAGCTTCATCGTCAATATCGACTGCGCCCACCCAACCAGGCATGAATCTGCCAAGGAGCGTATGATAGCGTCGATAAACTTGCGAAACAATTTCCACTTTTCGGGCTGGTGCAAATCGAGCATCCCCTTTTGCCAGGTAATAGTGGCAGGATTCCGCACAAAGCCCGCAACGGACGCAGCTATTGAGATAGGTTTTTAAGCGCGCGTGCTGCCGCCTTGCAATATATTCTGATGCTTTCGTTTTTGCTGCTATTTTCATCCATTTCGCCTCTTGATTGACCAGACACCGCGTTTACCATAAAATGCACCCAGGTGAATGCGCGACGTGAAAAAATAAACCGCATGCCTTAATTTGCCCAATGGGATGTAAAGAAATAAAAAACTTGCCAGTATGAACAGGACTGGCAGAATTTCAGGGTAGCCGATTGCCAGCGCTGAAAGTATCTGGAAAAGGGTGACGATTAAATTGCTAAAGTAATCATCCGCGTGGGAAAGGCTTCGCAACTCAGGCTTAATCAAGCGCTTGGCAAATATTGCGGCGCCGCACCCGCTTGAGATAATGAGCACCGCGAGTGAGCTGCCTTTCAACCAGGATGCAGGCTGGATGTTGAAAAAATGCAGGCTCAACCAGAAGAATCCCAGGAAGGTTCCGAGGTGAAACATGATGCCCGCAATATACGAAGGCAAATGCAGTCGCGCCGATTCCTTTTTATATGGCGACATGGCTGCGGTGAATGCATAAAAAATCCCAGCACCGATGCCGGACCTGGATTTAGCCGGATCAGCTACATTGCCAGCGAAAAGCGCCTGGAAAAATTGATATAAGCATATACTGACGCAAATTCCGAATGCTATCAGCAAAATCAACTGAGAAATCATCATAATTAACTCCGCTTATACACACCCGTCGGGTTTCGGCAAACCTGCAATGCGGCAGGCGCCCTTGGCGGGTCCCATCGGAAAAAGCTCGTAAATTTCGCGCAATCTGAGACCGGTATGCTGGCAGACCTTGCGGACCATGGGCGCCATATCGTTTGCTTCCCAATGCTCTCGGATGAAATTGATCACTGCCCAGTGCTTTTCAGTTAATTCACCAGTACCATCGGTGGTTGCAAATAAACGAGCAACTTCCGCATCCCAGATTTCTGGATGTTGAAGAAAGCCATCCCCGTCTACATCGAAATTTCTGCCGTGAATTTGAAGCTGTGACATATTCTTTTGCTCCCTTCGAATTGCGTAATCGAGCCATTTCCAAAAATCTCAATATAGAAAAATTATTGTTTACAGTCAATGAAAAATATCCGGATGAAGCATCGCGCCATGGCGGTATTTGAATGATATTCAATTTCGGACAATTTTTTGGATAAAATTTTTGTTTGAGGTGAACAGACAAGCTTTTATAAATTCAGGTTTTGGGAGCAAATAATGAAAGATGATAAGATGAGTACTTTGCTTTCTGCCATCTCATTCGCGATATATTCAAATACTTGAACATCATCAGGGTGATTTCAGGAAGATGAAAAAATATCTGCCCGAGTAGGTAGAACAAATTTCTTATTTGTTCGAATGACGCCTTCTTAGAAGCTTTGCTTTGGGCAAATAAGAAATTTGCCCTACGAAAACACGCCTTTTCGGGTAGACTCGGTTTAGCCAAATATTTTTTGGGAGGGCAATCCGTTCCCGGGCTTAATTTTATAAAAATACGTGAACCAATACATAAAACAGGACGAAATTACTGGCAGCTTTTCCGCCATTAGAAGCCCAGCAATTGCCGAATTTGTGCTTCAACGATCTTCCGCGAATATTGCATTTTGACCAGGTTACTCTGTGATTGCAGCAACGATGCCTGGGCATTCATTTGATCCAGAATCGTGCTGGCACCAACAGCATAGCGCGCAGTTACCAACTCCAGATCGCGTTTTGATTATTCCACATTTTTATCATCAATCGCAATCAGGTTATTATAGGTTTGCAAACTGGCGTATAGATTGGTCAGTTGGGCGGTTAGCTCGCGTTCTTTTGCTTCTAATTCAATCCTCGCTTTTTCCACATTCAGTTTTTCTTTTTGAACGTCTTGATTTTTGTAAAATCCGCTAAATAGTTCGATACTGGCTCTGATCCCCACTTGATTGGAAGTCAGGGTCGGATTATCAGCCCAATTGCTGCTTTCCGAATGGCTATAATATCCCGAAAGCGAAGGCAGATAGGCTTCGCGGGAAATTTTTAGCGCGATTTCCCGGGATTTGTAATTTTGTTTCAACAACTGATATTCAAGATTTTTCTCAAGCAGGATTGTTTTTGCTGCTTCAATATCAGGGATATTTTCAATTTCGTCGGGAATGATTTCGACTTCAAAATTGATCTCAGGCGAGCGCCCCATAATCGTATTCAGCGATCGTTTGAAATTTTGCAGCCGCTCCTGTTCAAAAATTAGCAACGCTTCAAAATCGCCTTTTTGCACCTCGGCTTTTAATACATCGGATTCGGTTCGGGCGCCCACTTTGTACATCATCCTGATTTTTTCCAGATTCTCGAGTGCGGTTTGAATATTTTCGTTATATACCGCGATCAATGCGTATGATGTCAGAATCTGGTAATAATCGTTCTCCACCGAAAGACGAATCTGCGTTTGCAGGTCCTCGTTCGAGATTTCAGAAATTCTCTCATTCACTTTTGCCTGCTGAATCCCGGAATACAAACCCGGGCGATAAATATTCTGCTCAACCGAACCCTGGATGCTCCATTGCGATTGCCACACGGAGCCGGGCTGACTGTTGTCACTGGTTGATGTGCCGGCACTGATTCCGGCGGATGGGTACAAATTGGAATACGACTGTTTTTTAGAAAGCCGCGCCTGATCGAGCGCGATCGCACTTTGCCGGAGAGAAGGATTATTTTTCGATGCCAATCGAAGGCACTGATCCAGGGTTAATTTTTCCGATGCCTCACGGGCAGCTATAAAATTTGTACTCAGTAATATGAAAATCAAAATACTGCTAATTGTCCATTTCATATTTCAAATCCTTTTTTAAATGTAGAAAAAAGGTGTCGCAGATTTCACTTTGTAAAATTTGCTTAACCTGAGATAAGGTTTTTCGGGTAAATTTATTCATAGCGCAGCGCTTCAATCGGATTCAGCATGGCGGCTTTTCTCGCCGGGTAAAATCCAAAAAAAATCCCTACAATCCCTGAAAATGAAAATGCCAATAAAATAATTGCCGGATTGATCTGCGGGGTGAAGCTGGTGAATTTTCGCATGATGTACGTTACGACAAATGCCAGCAGCGTACCGATGATACCGCCTATCAAACTCAACACCACCGACTCGGACAGAAACTGCGTCAGGATGTCACTGCTGCGAGCGCCAACCGCCAGCCGAATCCCGATTTCACGGGTCCGCTCGGTAACCGAAACGAGCATAATATTCATAATTCCGATCCCTCCGACAATCAACGAAACTGCTGCAATCGAGCCCAATAGAACAGTCAAGGTTTGGGTGGTTTCTGACGCCATGTCGATAATATCTGCCTGGTTACGGATTTGAAAATCATCATCCTCACCAGTTTGAAGCCGGTGGGCAGCACGCATGAGAGTAGTCAATTCATCCTGCGCCGCATACATCTGATTTTTAGAAACCGCGCTCACATAAATCATATCAATATATTGACCGCCTTTCAGACGATACAGCACCGTGGTCGCCGGCGCGAGAATTACGTCATCCTGGTCACCACCCATACCGCTTTGCCCTTTTTCTTTCAGCACGCCAATTACAGTAAACGGGGTGTTGTTGATTCGTATTTTTTCACCAATCGGATCCTGTTTATCGAAGAGCTCTGTAGCCACGGTTTTTCCCAGCACAGCCACTTTTTTGCTGATCCGCAGATCGCGCTCGGAAAACATCTCTCCCGATTGAAGCTCATAATTTCGAATATAAAGAAATTCCGGAGCCACGCCATTGATCGAAGTGTTCCAGTTTTTCCCGCCGCCGATGACCTGCCCCCCGGCGCGGATCATCGGTGAGATTGCCTTGATCAGGGATGCTTCGTCCTTGATTTTTTCCACATCGTCGAATGTGAGTCGATTGAAACTGCCGGCGCCCAAATTAACACCGCCGCGGTTGCTGTATCCCGGTCGAATCATCAGCAAATCGGTTCCTAGCGAAGAAATCTGCGCCTGAATCCGCGCCGAGGCACCTTTGCCAATCGCCACCATCACGATCACCGCCGCGACCCCGATGATGATTCCCAGCGCAGTCAAAATGCTTCGCATTTTATTCTTGCGAATGCTTTTCAGCGCTGCATTGAGTAAATTCTTTATTTGTAACATTGGTATTGGTCCTTTGATAAGTATATTTTTATTTGCAGCTTGCTGCGAAAACGCGGATCAGCGGATTTGCCTGTTTTGAAAAGGATTGCCACATCGTTCGATTCGATAGCACCATTGGTCCGCTATTCCTCGATCCCGTTAAAATTTGCCAGATCGTCCTTTGCCAGACGCCTGTTTTGAACCGATTCATCTTCCCGGATTAATCCGTCGCGCATGGTTACAATGCGTTTGGCATATTGTGAAATGTCTTTTTCATGCGTAACCAAAATGATGGTGATACCTTCAGTATTCAATTCCTGAAATAACGCCATGATCTCGATTGAAGTTTTCGAATCCAGGTTGCCGGTCGGTTCATCCGCGAGGATAATCGACGGTTGTGTCACCAGTGCGCGCGCGATTGCCACTCGCTGTTGCTGTCCGCCAGAGAGCTGACTGGGCTCGTGATCGAGTCGTTCAGCCAGACCAACCTGCTGCAGAGCATCGATTGCGGCTTGTTTGGGATGTTTGATACGCCGCGTGCGATCGTAAAACAGCGGCAATTCAACATTTTCCAGCGCCGAAGTCCGGGGCAGCAGATTGAATCCCTGAAAAACAAAGCCGATTTTCTGATTGCGGATGTCGGCATATTCATTTTTCTCAAGCACATTCACATTCTTCCCATCCAGAAAATAGTCGCCGGATGAGGGTTGATCCAGGCAGCCCAGCAAATTCATCAGGGTTGATTTGCCAGAACCGGATGATCCCATGATCGCCACGAATTCACCGCCTTCGACCGACATATCAACTCCCCGTAAGGCATGGACTGCCACCGTACCCATCTGGTAGGTTTTGGTCAAATTTTTCGTTTCGATAATCTTGTTCATTTTCATTCTATTCCTGTTTATATCTTGCTCATTTTTCGTCGCCTAAAACGGTCTCGGCGGTCCGAAATTCCGCTGTGAGCTGCTGCTCTTTTTCTCTGCGCCGTTCTGTTTCATGCCGATAATGACCTGCATTCCTTCCTTCAGCCCGCCGTTATTCTCAATCGCGGTTAGCTTTCCGTCGCTCGGTCCCGTTTTGATGCGCGCCATTGTCAAGTGATGTTCCTTGTCCAGGTACCAAACCCTGCCACTATCTTTGGGACGTTGACCTGTGGCATCTCCGGCAGAATGCATTTTGCTCTTTACCGAATCCGGTTGGGATTCAGAACGATTTTTTACGTTGCTGAAATAAGCTTTCATCACGTCAGCCGATGGTTGGAAACGAAGCGCGGTGTTGGGAACAAGCAGCACATCCCTTCTTTCGTCAATAATGAAGTCAACCGTCGCCGTCATTCCGGGCAACAGCAAATTTTCATTATTTGCAGCGTCGATGACAACCGTATAATTGACAACATTTTGAACTGTGGTCGGCTGCAACCGAATCTGTCTGACAGCGCCATTGAAAATTTTATCCGGATATGCCTGCACCGAGAATGTCACTTTTTGCCCGTTTTTAATCATGCCGATATCGCTTTCATCCACCTGGGCGTGAATCTCCATTTTCGATAAATCTTCGGCGATGACGAACAACACCGGCGCCTGCAGACTCGCTGCCACTGTCTGCCCTTCTTCCACGTTTCGCTGGATCACCGTCCCTTTGATGGGCGAATGGATAAACGCATATTTTAAATTGCGCTGCGCGCGTTCCAGCGAGGCTTGCGCGGACATCAGGTTCGCTTTTTGGGTTTTCAGGGAAATTTTAATAGGCATAAACTCCGCATCCGAAATCAGATTTTTATCAAACAAGGGCAAATTGCGCTCATAATCTGCGTTGGCTTGTTCCAATTGCGCCTTTGCTTTTTCCATATTTGCCCGGGCATCCATCAGCATTGTTTTCAGCAGCACTGTGTCCAGAACCGCCAGCAATTGTCCCCGGTGCACCTGGTCATTAAAATCAACATTCAGCTTGTCGATGATGCCCGAAACCTGGGTACCCACTTCAACCGTACTGACTGCGTTTATCGTGCCCGTGCTGGACACCGTGTTCACGAGGTCACCACGGGTAATTTTATCGAAAGTGTAAAAGCCATCCTTTCCATTGCCGTTAACCTTATTGAAAATAACCAATCCAATGGTACCCAAAAAAACGATTATGCCAATAGAATATAATGCTTTTTTCATTTGTTTACCTTTCTGTTGTGCATTGTCATTCAGAGCGAGTTGCAATAAGCCGCATCGATCATTTTTTAAAAATCATGCATGATATGCGTTGTCATTTTCGACTCTTTATATAATGAAGTATTTCGCTTTTGCATCAAATTTGAACTAATTATTAGACGAACGAAATGAAATTTTCATTCGCAGAATTAAAAAAATCTTGCTGCGAATGAGCCGTGCGGCGATCTATCGCGTGCGTTTTTGTCGCAGCGGATTAGTAACAGCTTTTGAGCCAGTCGTGGTAAATTTGAATTATAGTGTCTGTCCGAGAACTACCTTTGAGCTGTCATTGCGAGGAGCGTTTTTTGCGACGAAGCAATCTCAGCCGTTTTGTTAGGGGATTGCTTCGGCTGGGCGCCCCCGGCAAAAAACGCCTCGCAATGACAATTTTTCGAGTTTTCGGATGGACACTATATGGACTATGAAGAATCGATTGAGGAAAATAAAAGTAGCATTCAGGCAAGAATTTTGTGAGTTGTCACCGGCAATTTGCTCAAAATGAGTTCCGTTAAATCTAATTTATGGCTGGCATTATCAATATCAATTCCAACCAGATTTCCTCCTTCATCATAATCCAAAACAACACCTTCAGAGATTTCGATGCTATTACTACTGGCTTTCATTTTTAAATCAATAACCATTGAATCCGTTTCCGGATAATAATTTATTTTCATGGCTTAAATCTCCTGCCGCGAAAAGCATGATGAATGGTCAATTTATCTTCGAGCGTAACGACTCTGAGGTATTTCCCCTTTAATTCTCCAATCTTGCCCCAGAACCGAAATCGATTATGCTTCTGAGGCTCAATTTTTATTGGATTTTCAACAACCTTAATGCACCATTGCTTTTTAAAGTACGGTCATTTTCGTAACACCTCATTCTCAACGTAATCTGTGGATTTCTTGAGATGCGCCAGTAGCAGTTTTTCGCGGCAGTCGTGGTAGATTTCGGTTTTGGAATCGAATTCCCTGGATGAAGAGGATAAAATCGGGATAGTATCTCTTATTGCCGTAGCTGAACTAGATTTACCGTTTGCCACGAATCCAGAGTATTTCATCTGTTTCAGTCTGTTGGCAGTTGTGTACTCAAATTTTCAGAATACGAGAAGCAATGTTCCACGAATTGCTATTCTACGCCCAATATACATTCTACTTTTCGGGAGCGATATGGTCCTGCGGCTTCTTTAGGGCGGGCTTGATTTTATATTTAGATGCGGCGACAACGGGCTTTATTTGATTGATACGACTTAATTCATGCTGATGCTAAGGATACGACAAAAGCGATAATTGGTCAATAAACAGATAATCTTTTTAATTTTTCGTGAGAAGTGGAATGCTGTAATTCACCGCGGTAGCAGCAATCAAGCAATCGGCGATGAGTAAGCCATGACTTAAGCGGTATTGTTTTAGCAATGCAATTCCCAATTCTGAAATACTCTCATTCAATAAAAGGATAGTAAAACGACTTAGAAAGCTGCTTAAAATTCGCAGTTCCGCTTTATTCCGGCAACCGACGATAAGTTCCATCTGGGTGATTACACTTATTGCGAGATTAGACCGCTTTTCCTCGTTTATCAAACGCTTAATTGCAGTATTCTCTTGTCTGCTGACATCAATCAAAATGTCGGTATCAACAAGGATGTGATCATCCATTCAAATCCCACTCTTTTTTTCGAATGCTACGAATCCAGGCTGTACTATCTTTTAAATCAGCCCGGTTTTTCCACATACCAAGAAATGGTTCTTCAAGCAATTGTGTTTTTAGGGATTCGGCAGGCTTAGAAGGTTTAGTATAGCGAAGCTTTAAAAATGCCATAAAATCAACCAGTTCTTTCTGAGCCGGTTCCGGCAAGATTTTAAAATCTTCTATTAATGTTTTTATGTCCATTGCATAACCTTCAGAAATTGCGTTTCATCTTACGTCTACAGTACTTTTAAAAACTCACTAATAACAACTGATATTTCAAAATTAACCAATGCAAACCAGAAATGCAAGATATTTTTTAAGATTTGGTGGAAAATATGGCGAGATTATTTCGGTTTCGATTCATTGATAGTTGCCATTCGAACACATTCAAAAGCAAAATCTGAAGACAAGCAATCAGAAATTAATATTTTACGCGAAAGACGCCTTACGCTTTGGTAACGCAATATACTCCTGTGGTTTTTGGGTTGCGGCTGGCGGCTTTATCTCGCCCGGTCAGTTCCTGGCGGAACCGAAATAATTAAATTTCTGACATTTGATCGTTTCAGGACGACTCAAGCCGTTGAAATCCGCTTTTTCTCCGTATTGATTGAATCCATCCTGTCCATCACCTGTTTTGCAATTTCGATGAATTCATCCAAGTGCGGTAAGGAATGCCTTGTTATATATTTAAATATAATTACGATTGATTTTTGCCTACTGTAAACTTACACCTTAAATTATGACTACCGCTAGCGAGATCGAATTCACGCTGAATGTCATCGCGGTCATGGCGACTTAGTCTTGTCCAGGTAGTTTTTAAATCAGTTCTATTGGAAGTGTCAAAACCATACGCAACTGAAATGCCGCCAATATCAGAAATCAGATATCGATCATGAAAATCATCCCAAATATAAACTGTAACCTCCATTCTTAACAGACTTAATTTAGGCTCCCATTCTTTTTTAAAGGTGCTTTTCCATTTATCATTATCTTCAAAAACCGGTGCACCTTTTTGATCTTTTGTATGCCAACCCACACGGTGGACCTCAATGTGTGGACGTACATACCGTTTTGATATTTCATCAAAAAAATCAGTGAATCCTGAATATTGATTTTTCCCGGGGTCGATATGCGGATCGATAAACATTAAGGAGTTGGAACAGCCAAGAAGAATCTTAGACGCTGAAACATAATCAGCCATATTTTTACTGACTCGCCTGGAACAGCTCCTGCTTCTCCAAAATGAGGAATTTTGTAAACGCTCAATATCTGAATATAATGGATTGCTAGCAAAAGTATCACTATTGTTGATTGAAATAATGATTCCATCTAATTTTTCAATTTTATGTGAAAACTCCGCCTCTACACACCAGTCTGTGTCGCACGCGTGATGCTTGCCTGAACAATGATTAAACAATCTAAGTCTGTTTTGTTTTTTTAGCTTTTTCAGAAGCTCCTTGGTTTTGGGATGCCAGTGGGTCAAATTTTGCCATATATATTCTGACCATTCACCCCTTTTTAAATCACGTACAACGGCGTGATCCAGGAGAACTTCTTTTAAAGGATTAAGACAGTGCTCAAATATGTTAGCTGCGGAATAGTTTTTTACTTCAAAAATATCAGGAATTAATGCGTATTCATAAAACATCCTCTTAAAATACCTCCCTTAATCCTTCTTCAAAAAAACCACCTGGCCAGGCCTTCACCAATTCACCAAATTTATTCAAAGGCATTTGTCGTATAATGCTTTGGTTTTTTAACGGTTCAATATAAACAACGGAAATATCTGCTGGAGTAATCGGATTCATTCCATCCGGTAATTCTCCATTTGCAGTTTGCCGCATTCTTTTCATAATGCGCAACAGCAGGTGTTCGCTGTGTGTTTCAATTATAAAGGTATTTTTTTCCTCACCTAAAGCAGATTCAATAAACAAATCCCCTAACTCTGATTGCAAACCCGGATGAATATGAATTTCCGGTTGTTCTATAGCGATTAATTTCTGATGATTGGCATAGGCATTAACCAAGACCGGGATGATCTGGCTGATTCCGATACCGACATCTCGATGGCTCACTTCAGTGGAAGTTCTTAAATCGAATAATATAAGCTCAGTAAACGATGGCTCTGTATATACATGTGTCGCCAGCCGCTCTTCAATATATTCTGCACCTTTGCTGACAATATCCTCAAATGGTTGGTTTTCAGGTGGATTAGCAATGTATGTCTCCAAATCTACAAGACCATCACTTATATGATCATAAAATTTATCCCTTTTGTAATAGTTTTCAAGCATTAAGTTGTATGGCGTTTGCAATTTATTTTTATCACCGAGCCATTTATTCACTTTGTCCCTGACCTGCTTGTCTTTCCGGAGCACTTCCCAGGCAAAGCCGCCGCCAGCAAACCAATTGTGATCTTCGCTTTCTGAAAAAATATGATGTCGGGTTGGGTAAGACCGCAGCGGCCCCAAATAAGCCAAATTTTCAAAATATCCGTTCACTTGGCTATATAAATCTTTGAGAAACAGAGCGATTTTATGTGGTAATATCAATTCAATTGTCGAAATTATACTTTCCTTTCGGTCGCCACGACTCACCGGGATGAGAGAAGATTCATAAAACACAGTATCCCGTTCGGATTTTAATTTCGAATGGGGAAAGAATTTTTCACAAACAAATTCCATTTTTGGCAGAATTTTAGAAATCCCTTCATTCAACGCTTCGTAATCTTCGGGCAAAATATTTTGAAGTGTTGTAGAAACCTCGATAATAGATTTGAAAATGTTTTTGAAAACCGGGTGTTTCTGGTTCAACCGTTCAATTCGTAACAGATTATCTTTACGGGCGCCCATCGAGAATAAATCTTCTCCGTCTGCATTCACAAAAAAGGATGAAACAATAGGATTTTCTGCAGAATCATATTCACCGGGCGAAATTTCCTTTTTTGGCAAGCGTACGCTCACGGAGATTCCCAGATTTTGGGCAGGTGATAAAAATGATAATAGGTCCGAATCCAGTTGCGCTACATCAATTTCAACTGACCAGGTAAACAGATTATCCGTATTCCCTTTAAAAATATATTGCTTAAATCCACCTAAATCCACTGACTGTCCACCGCCTTTGGGGCGAAACACATCCAGATTGCCGGTTTGCAGAACATGCTGGGCAAACAAGAGACTGTGAATAATGCTGGATTTGCCCGAGCTATTGGGACCGTAAATCAAGGTTATCGGTTTGATGGGCAGCTTCTGTTTTTTGCCAAAGGCTTTGAAATTTTCTACTGAAATCGATGAAATCATATTTTAGCCTCGTTTAGGTAGCGCGCCTGGATTTCCATTTCCTGAAGTAGCTCTTTCATATGAGCTTCGCGCCATTTTGCGGTGAGTTCGCCGGAAAAAGCTTTTGTTTGAAGAACGATAAACAATGTTTCGAGTGAATCTCGACTTATTTTTCTTTTTATCTTCTTATCGCGTAATTTATTTATTACATCAGCAAATGTTTCTTGTAGATTTACTGGAGGTACAAGAAATGGGGTATTCAAAAGCTGTTGAGCATTAAGATGTGGTTGCCCAGCTCGCATCTTAATGTTTTTGAAATAATAATTTTGGATAAATCCAGATAGTAGATATGATTCAATATATTCTCCACAAAATCTTTTGCCGGGAGTTACTACTAAATCATATCCTACAACAGAATTTTCCCATTTCTTAGTTACTTGAGCCACATCTCCGGTATAGGCACCACTTCTGACAACGATGACTTCATTCGCTTTTAAAAAAGCATTTCTTGATTTGGGAACATCTTTTGAATCAACATATATAATGTCCTTATCTGATATATTTCCGTGGTCAATATTGGTTGCTCTAATCATTGGAACACCGATCTCAACTAATCTAGGAGGTTGTCCTAATCCATATCTCACTTGTCCTTCTGCTTGTTCGAGAGTCATTTTATCCCAATCCATCGGATTAGCAACTGGATCCCCAAATATCTTATAAAAAAGTGCCGGAATAATCCGTTCAGCAATTTTATCGGCTTGAGCACGCTTCTTGCGCAAAGCATCACCCTGGTCCAATATTTCGACAATGCGTTTTTGCTCGGAAGGTGTTGGTAGAGGAATTTCTTGCTCAATATATAATTTTGTATTTAAATTCCTTAGACCCGAGGTTGTGCTTTGAATTCTTTCAAGAAAATTTTTTGCAGTTTTTGAATTTAGATAATAATAAAGATATTTAGGTTCAATTAAATCTTTATTGGGCTTTAATCGATATGTGAAGTTAGAAAATAAGTAAACTTTATTATCTTCAGGAACAGTGAAATAAGCATTTTTCCCAATTAAATGTTTACTACCAGATGATGAAGTAACAATTATGTCACCAGTTTCTAATCTATATTTGCCTTTCGACTTTTTTGAAACTTTTCGAAATGCTACATTATCCAAAACCAGATTACCATTATGAATATTGGTTGACCTTAATATTGGGTAACCATTATGTTCATTTGCCTCTTCACCCCAAATTCCATTACCGAAATTGGCCAATACTTTTTTTAGATTCGTAGTCGTATAAATCATTTTTATTCTATTTCAAGTAATAGTTTCTTTAGTGAATTTAGTATATCGCTTTCTACACTAAATAATTTATTAATCAGTTCTCTTGGCTCTTCCTCCGGTGGTTTCTCGCCAACCTGCGGCTTATACCGCCCCGCTGCCAGATTAAAATCATATCCCGCAATTAGTTCCGTATCCGCCCACCAGCAGCGCGGTGCCTCGCTCTCCGGTTCCAACAAAGTATTGGCCGGTTCACCCGGCGGTTCTTTAAATCCACTTTTTTTGTAAATGCGCCACTGACTTAATAAATCAGGAATATTATTTTTTTTCGGTGTTTCCGGCCGGCCGCCGCCAACAATCTTGTCCGGATCAAAACCATCGTTCTGCACTTCGAAAAACCAGACCTTGTAATTTTTGCTTGATGATTTTTGATTGTGGTTTGATTGTGGTCGTTTAAAAACCAGGATGCCGGTCTTGACACCGGCGTAAGGTTTAAACACTCCGGCTGGTAGTGAAATCACCGCTAATAGTTGAAATTCGTTTATCAGTTTTCGGCGTAATTCGATATGAGCTTTGGTGGAGCCAAACAAGAGTCCTTCGGGCACCACCACCGCGCAGCGTCCGCCCGGGGTCAGGGCTTCCATCATCAGCGCCAAAAATAGCAATTCGCTTTTTTTGCTGCTCGTGGGTAAATCTTTGCGAATAGATTCCTTTGGAATCACCCCGGCAAACGGGGGATTGGAAAGGATGACTTTATATTTTCGCCGTAAATCTTCTTCGGTCAAACCGCCCAATTCGGAGAGTGTGTTAGCCCGTTTGATTTTCGCGTGCGGCACACCGTGCAAAACCATATTCATGGTTGCAATGCGCATAATTTGCCGGCTCACATCGATACCGAATATTGAACGTTCCAAAATATTCCAGTCCGGGATTTTCTCGCCTTTGCCTTTTCGGTATGTTTGCAAGTTTGGAATTTTGGCTTTCAATTTTTCAATGAATTCTTTAGGGACAACCGTATTGCCGTTGTTGTCCAGCTTTTCTTTCAGCTCAGGATGAGCCTTGATATATTTTTCCCACAACCATTCTTCACCATAAATGGGAATTTCAATTACATCTTCAGAATACCGGGCTAAAATATATTCCACGCAGTCAATTAAAAATCCGGCAGTACCACAAGCCGGATCATAAATCGTCTCACCTAAATCAGGTTCCACCATTTCCACCATTAACGCACGAATCTGTCGTGGGGTGCGAAACTGACCGTTTAACGCTGACTGCCCCAAATGTGTGAGTAAATACTCGAAAATATCGCCTTTTTCATCCGGTCCCAATCGCCGAAAATTGATTTCATCCAGTTCATCAATAACCTCTTTGAGTACGTTGGGATCAGTAATTTCCAGAACCGCGTCTCGAAAGTACTCTGACACTTGTGGTGCATCCTTAATCAGGCTGTTAGCCATATAAGGAAACACATCATCGCGGACAAAATCCCGCAATTGGGTACCGCTTTTAAAACGCCAATTCTGCCAGCGATATTCTTCTGCTTGTCCCGGAAACAACCGTATCCCTGTATTACCGGTTAACCTGGCTCTTAATTCTCGTTCATTTTCTTCCTCATCCAGCATTTTCAGGTAAATCAAGTAGGAAATCTGCTCGATATACGTCACCGGATTGGTGACTCCACCAGCCCAAAGGATATCTGTTATTTGATCTAATTTTCTGCGTAATTTGGGATTCATATTTTATGCTACTTCTTTCTCTTGTTTAAACACGGATTCATTCATTTCCTCGATCAGTGCTTTCAAGCCACGATCGCCAAACAACTCTACACCAATCATTGCGGCATTCAAAATAGAAAGCGGCGGAGTAAACAGATCATCCATAATGACTTTTCCTTTTACTGCGCCTCTGTTCTTTAGCAAATTCAAATAATTGACCTGCTGAGGCGTAAAAGATTTGGTTACGAGCCAGGCTTGAAAATTATCATTGGTAATCTCATCCTGTGATTTAACATGAGCCAGACCAAGAGCATGTTTTATGAAATCAATTAAATTACCGCCAGGCTGGCGGTATGCCCGGCGCAAATTGTCTTCATTAAAGAAAAATTTGGGGGAATTTAAACGCTGCGCCAGTTTCTCCTCTTCTTCCGGTGTTAAGCGGAATTTTTCTTTTTCCGCTTCATCTTTAGACAGGGAAAATTGACGGATTTTTTTAATCAAAGGATCATCTTTTAAGGACTTTTTAATGGTTTCTTCCCAATTGGTCACATAGTCCCGTTTGTCAATGGATTCACCTTCCGGACCCACCTCCACATAAGAAACATGGTAAAGCCACTCATCCTCCAATCCCAGATCGATTAATTCCTGTCGGGGACCTTTTCTCGTAGCCGGACGTCCGCTTGCATAACCTCCGCTTGTATCCGTAAAAACATCGGTGTCGCTGTCATTGAAATACTTGTGGTTTTCAAAAAAATCATAAATCACAAACTTCTGTTTATTGATATGCGGTGCCGTACGGGTTCCCCGGCCGCGCATCTGTTGGTACAGAATAGGAGAACGAACCCGGCGGCACATAACCAAGTGCAATACTTCCCGGCAATTAAAACCGGTATCCAACATACCTACGCTGACTGCAACCATCGGAAAGGTTTCATATTTTAATTTTCGGATTAAATCATCAGCATTACTGACGTCACTGGTAATCACCACGGCATAGCTACCTTTGTGTTCCGGATGCAGTTCATTCAGATACTGAGTCAATCGCGCCGCATGATGTTTTGTGATGGCAAAAACAATCGCCTTCCCAGGAGCACCTTTTTGGCCCGGCGCCAACTCCTGATAATTTTGGCAGGCAAGTTTATCGAATTCCTCCATCATGATCCGATTTGATTGCTCATTTGTCCACTTACGTTCGAATTCTGCTGGATCATAGTGTTCATCTTCTACTTCCGCACCTTCAGCAATAATTGTAGTGATACCGGTGGCAAATTTGTATGGAACCAGGTATTTATTCTTAAAAGCATCCTGAATACGGTAAACATAATCCGGCTGCTGATCCTGACAGTGATAAAAGCGAAACGTATTGCGTTCAATATATATTGCTGGAGTAGCAGTTAGGCCTATATGGACGGCATCAAAATGGGTGAGTGCTGTTTGCCAGGCGCCATAAATGGAGCGATGGCATTCATCGGCTATTACCACGTCGAAGTAACCGCTGGTGAATTCGTTATAACGGGAAATCATGGTCTGCAGCAAACACACGGTAATCTCTTTTTCCTGGCGATTTGTGCCAGGCTGCAACCAGTAACTGCTATGATGTTGTATAATGTCCTGTAACGTTTCCACTGCCTGTTTGGCAAGTTGCTCGCGGTCAACCAGAAAGAGTACTCGTTCAGCGCGTCCGGCTTCTATTAATCTTTGTAAGTAAAGTGAAATCAAATCGGTTTTACCGGTTCCGGTGGGGAGTTCAATCAGGAAACGTCTCTTACCGAGTTCAAGCGCATGATCCAGGGCTTTCATGGCTTCTTGCTGATATGGCCGAACCTGGCGTTGCTCGCCCTGCCGAATATAATACTCCGGAATTTTGATACTGGCCAAGGCGATTTTATTTTTTCGCATGTGCACCAGCCGTTCCAAATCCCTACGCGAGTAAATCGAATTGACAATCCGGGCGTCGTCCTCAGTGTAATCCCAAAAATAAATCAATTCACCGTTGGTTAAAAATATGAAAGGTGCCCCGATTTTTTTTGCGTAAGGCAAGGTTTGTTGCTTGGCAGAATAAGGATGAAACGCGCTGCGTTTAGCCTCAATTACTGCTAAAGGCCGGCCTTTTTGATCTAACAATAAATAATCAGCACGACCTGATTTTCCTCGATTTGAAGCGGCTCTGTCGGAATAGTTCGCAAATTCATCAGAAACGATGTTGGCCGGATCTTCTTGTACGGAAAACTCGGTTAAAACCTGAGATTTATCCGCTGGATTCCAGCCCGATTGTCTGAGTAAATCATCAATTATGATCCGGGCATCTGCTTCTGTCGTGTATTTTTTCAAATCAAGTTCCTTGTTTATTGTATTTGGGCTTATTCCGCTTGATTACGTTCGTTTCTTTCTTTCGCGCATCTGAAATGCTGCTGAATTGTTCCACAGAAACAGTCGCACCGGGAATTTCACCCAAATGTTCTTTCAATCGATCCCGAACCCTGCCTTTTTGTGCAACGCCGACATAATTGAGACTTCCGCTTTCGGTCTCAATTCTGTATAAAACAGGTTTATCATTGGGTAATTGCTCGATACTTGATTTGTTGAATTTAACCTTCCTGGCCATGATTACCTCCTTTGTAAATAGTTTTTACGACACAAGATCAATGCTAAATTGAATAATAAGAAATTATTTAAAATTATGCAACAGATTTAAAGCGCTATTTGAAACTACGCAATCTTCGTTTTCTTATGTGAAAAATTTTAGAACGATATTGTTGGCAAATGAATATTATTTTTTATATTTTTCAATTGCTTGATAGACTTTCATATTTTTGATTGAGGAAATTATTTCCGTAGAAGTCAGGTATTTTTTCAATTGCATATTATTTCGGGCATACTCAGTTTGCAGTTCTTCAAACAATTGACTGTCCACTTCAATATTATCAATTCGGGACATTAAATATGCTACAATATCCGCATAGCAGAGCCCCATCGTCTGGTAATTCGAGCGCACAATTTGTATATCTTCAAGCAAGATGGCATTCTTTCTATTCAAAACGAGAGCAGCAGTTTCCCGAAGCTTTTGTTGGTTCAAGCCACTTCTTTCATCAAAATAAAGTGCCAGAACATTTTTGCCTGTTTTCTGATTTTTAAATTTTGGAAGCAATTTATCCAATAGCAGCGGAATTATTTTTAAATACTGTTCGTTTTTACTCCCATTTTCCCAAAAAATGTAGGCAAAGCTGATTTTGGAATTCTTCTTTGCTGTGTTCAAAGCAATAATTTTTTGAGTCAATTCAATTCGCTCTTCAACTGGAACTTCCTGACAACCTTTTGAAGCGGAAAAAATCCAGCTTCCTTTAAATTCAATTGATTTTTCCCAATTGTGCTTTTCCAGATAGCGGTGAAATTCCTTTTTTAATTTTCCATAATGTGCACAATCAATTAAAGCACCACATACTCCTAGATAATCAGGATTCTTCGAATCAGATGTTTCATCAATAAATACCAGCTTCATCGTTTGACTTCCTTGTGTTTATTGCTATGACTTCAAACTTATTTGTGGTCGAATGCAAGTTTAGTACCACTGATTTTAAACACCTGGAAGTCTTTAAATTACAATGGACTAGAAATTAGACAGACTATTTATGTTGTCAACAAAAGTTGCATTCCTGTCAACTCAAGTTGCGATATTGTATTTCAACAGCTTCTTATTAAAATTCTGCCGCGTCATTCCCAGCCGTTTGGCAGCGCGGGTTTGGTTATTTCTTTCTTCTTTTAATGCATTTAAAATCATGTCTTTTTCAATGTGCTCCAGCGTTTCTTTCAAATCAAATTCGCCTGCTGGAAGTTCAAATTTGATACCACCAGGATAACCTACTAGCTGCTCCTGCAATAGATCCATCAGGATTTCTTTTGTGATTTCATTCCCTTGCGATAGCGCGTTTGCCGTGTGAAGGCTTTGCTTCAATTCCCGCACATTTCCAGGCCAGGAATAATTGTATAGAAATTTTTGCGCGTCGCTCGTTAATCGTGCCTTGTTTTGTAGAATATGATTAGCAAGTATTATGATATCCTGCTTTCGTTTACGCAAGGGTGGTATTTCCAAAGCCAAACCTTTTATCCGGTAATAAAGATCATCCCGAAAACGCTTTTCCTGCCTGGCATGTTCTAAATTCATATTGGTTGCTGAAATAACCCTGACATCCAGTTTGATTGTTTTTTCTGAACCCACAGGCGATATTTCTTTTTCTTGCAATGCACGCAAAATTTTCGCCTGTGTGGAAAGCGGCATGTCGCCGATTTCATCCAAAAAAATGGTGCCTTCATCAGCCAACTGAAATTTCCCTTTTTTATCCTGGATAGCTCCAGTAAATGCACCTTTTTTATGGCCAAATAATTCACTTTCGATTAAATGTTCGGGCAGTGCCGCACAGTTAACACAAATAAACGGATGCTCTTTTCTTTGGCTATTAAAGTGAATCGCCCTGGCAAACAGCTCTTTCCCTGTTCCTGTCTCCCCGCAAATTAATACAGGAACATCGCTATCAGCAATGCTTACCGCCTTTTCGATTTCTCGACGCAGTAATTCTGATTCACCAATAATCTCCGAGAAACCAAAATCTCTAGTTAAGCTTTTCCGCTCAGCTTCCAGTCTCTCTCGTTTCAATTCAGAGATATTGAGCAAGCGTTTAATTTCATCAGGGGAGATAATTTTAGGAAAATTATCGATTTCAAAGGTGATTTCGCGATAGGCTAATCCGGTTTTCCTGAATTTCGGCTCTAATGCCTGGAGCAGTTTTGCCGGGAAGAGTTGGGACTGCTGCAACAATACCCAAATGGTATGCATCTGTGGTGTACCGGAAGCCATAGCAATAAAATAATACGAATTTTGATGGCTGTTTTCAGTTAGAATCTTTTGACAGGCATCGTTTATCAAGGGGAATAAGAGAGAGTAATCGGTTGGGTCGGTTATTTCAATCGGAACATAAGACAAATAGGTATCGACATCTCGTTTTTTTAATTCTACGTTCAACTCACTGGCCTGGCGCAGATAAATATCGCTATTGTAGAATAAATAGATTTTTTCGAACGATTTGTGTGAAAGCAAATTCAAGATTGGGCCATCAGAATTATCGACCGGATCAAACGGATCGTGGTTTCCTACAAATGATAAAAGAATGTTCTTCATATTTTAGTTCTGCTTTGAATAGTGAAAAAATAGCAAAAATCATCTCAGTCCTTTTGCATATTTAGTTTTGAAATAAAAGATAAATAAATATCTATAAAAAATCAAGATAAAATTAATTTTAACGATAGCGGAAATTTGGAACAAAGTTGAGCATTGAGTTTATTTGTGGAGCAGTTATCATCTGACCTTCTGGTGATTTCTTTACTTTCAGCTTTTTGCCGATAACGTGTCCATTAATTTCACCAAGCTAAATTGCTATTCCTGCAAAAAAATCTTGATTAATCAAAAATAAATTGCTTAATTACGCTTATTGAAAAATTTGATCTTGACCTGGAGAACAACCAATGACCGATTACCACATCAACATCTTTTATTCCGAAGAAGACGACGGCTACATTGCCGACATTCCGGATTTAGCCCATTGCTCCGCTTTTGGCGCTTCGCCGGAAAATGCGCTGCATGAAGTGCTGAAAGCTAAAGCTGCCTGGCTTCAATCTGCGCGGGAGAATGGTAAACCTATTCCGAAACCTAAATTCCGCCCCGTGATTTACCAGGTTGCCTAGCGCCGGTTTTTAAATCTCCTTGATTCAAGTATCTTGCAGGGAATGTGCGATGGCATCTTATCCTGCAAACACAATCCTTTCAGTGGGAGTTACCCAGAGTTAGTTAGTGTCCGTCCGAAAACTCGAAAAATTGTCATTGCGAGGCGTTTTTTGCCGAAGCAATCCCCTAATAAAACGGCTGAGATT
>JAFGMA010000354.1 GCA_016927835.1 Candidatus Zhuqueibacterota bacterium
ATTATGCCCGTTCAAAATATATTAATCTGATGCTGTCCCACCTTTTGAATTCAAATTTATTGCATTCATCGAATATCAATTTTTACAACGAAAGGAGACGATTGCATGCGTGAAATAGGCTTTATTGGTTTAGGAATTATGGGCTATCCAATGGCACAAAATCTGATCAAAGCAGGATACAACCTGGCGGTTTATAACCGTACTCTAAGCAAAGCTGAATCCCTGGCGAAAGAGGGCGCCCGGGTGATGGACTCGCCAATGGCAGTCGCACAGAATGCTGAAGTCGTCATCACGATCGTGACCGATACGCCGGATGTCGAACAGGTACTTTTTGGTGAAACCGGGCTCTTCAAAGGTGCCAAAGCCGGACTTATCGTCGTCGATATGAGTACGATATCGCCATCAGCAACGCGTGATTTCTCTGCCCGATTGTCCGTGAAAAATATTCAACTGCTGGATGCCCCGGTTAGCGGCGGCGATATTGGCGCGCAAAAGGGAACGTTGACCATAATGGTCGGGGGTGAGGAGAACACGTTTAAAAAATGCCTGCCATTATTCGAAGTTATGGGCAGCCGCGTGACGCATGTCGGACCAAATGGCAGCGGGCAGATGGTCAAGCTGTGCAACCAGATTTTGTGCGCGGTGAATATGATCGCAGTTTGCGAAAGCCTGTCGCTTGCAAAAAAGTCGGGACTCGATTTGGAAAAAATGTTGAAGGTGGTCACAGCAGGCGCCGGCGGATCCTGGGCGCTTTCGAATCTTGGACCTAAAATAATCTCCGGCGATCTCGAGCCGGCATTTATGGTCAAGCTGATTCAAAAAGATTTACGGCTGGTGCTCGAAGCTGCAAAAAATAATAGCCTGCCCATCCCCGGAACTGCCCTGGCAAACCAGCTCTTTGAGGCTCTCGAAGCGGGCGGAAATGGTGAATTGGGCACGCAGGCGATGATTAAAGTTTTTGAAAATCTGGGCAATTTCCGGATTTTATAATTCTCTATTTTTCAATACTTAAATTATCTACTTTGAAGCTTATGCCTGCTTCACGCCGCCGAAGTGCCTGCCACATCAACATGGTCAATAATCCCGCATTCAAAATACATTTCTGCAATTGCGTGAACAGATAGCGCGCAAAGCATCCTCGAATCCATTCATTGCCGATTAGCAAAACTCATTAAAAAATAATAAAATAATTAAATAATCAGTCACATCGTTAATTCGGCATGATATTTGAGTAATATCTGAATTTAATATATTTACAGAATCTTATCTCATCTTATCATCCACCCGGTATTATAAAAACAGGATTTATATTCGTAACATCGATTTCTTGTGAATTGTGCGCGAAACGGTAGAATTGGAAGCCTGGCGTTTGGCTACATGATTCTCGTCCACCTCTGCCGTAAATCGTGCCAAAATCGATTTCCGGGTCGGCAGCACATTTGATGATAAAAAATAGTCACAAAAAATTATGCATTATATACAAGGGGAATTCTAATCAATGAAAGCGAATGCAAAGATCAGCTCGATCCTACGGTTTAGTGGTATCAATTCTTGCCTGGTCCTCCTGCCAATCATTCTTATATTTTTATTTCCGAACATCAGTTTATCATCCCAATTTGGACGCATTTCGGGATTCGTCTTCAGTGAGACCGGAGCGCCCCTGGAAAACGTAAAAGTGCGCGCAATCGTTTACGAGGGACAATACCAACTCATTTATACCCACACAGATCAAAATGGGTACTACCTGCTCGATAGCCTGAACGTGGGCAAATATCAGCTTCGAACACTCAATGAGTCAGGATATCTGGATGAATTTTATGACAATGTGTTCGATCAAAAGGAGGCGTCGGTATTTAAAATTCTCCAGGGCAGTGATATACAGAATATTAATTTTGAACTGAGCAGCAACGGGGGCGCGATCATAGACGGGGAAGTGCGAGATGAAATCACTTCGAATGCGATTGTCGGAATAACAGTCAAATTCATCAATGCCGCCACCAAGATGGAACATGCAACGAGCACCAATCAGAAAGGGTATTTCCGAAGCCCAATTCTGACACCGGGCGCCTATCACATTTACGTTGACGGTTCGATAAAATCTTATGCTTCCGAGTATTATGACAATAAATACAATATTGAGGATGCCGATACTGTGGTTTTGTCACAAGTCGGTGCGATTCGAACCGTAAATTTCAGGCTGAAAGCAATCAAAAGTGGAATCACCGGCAGCGTCTTCGAAGAACTGACTGGCGCTCCGATTGATGATGCCTGGGTGGTTGCATATTCCCCGGATAAGGAATGGAAAACGGATACACGCACCGACAAAAACGGAAATTATCACATCAAGGGCATTGGCATAGGACACTATTATGTCAAGGTGAGCGGCATCAATCCCTGGTCCTATTTCACAGAATTTTTTGATAATGCGCCCGATTTTAATTCGGCTGAACTGGTGCAGGTTGATAGCGAAACGGTTACACACGGCATTGATTTTTTAATCGAAAAGGTTTCCAACCGTATTATTTCCAATGCGTTTATACAGATTGCAGTTTCAGATAAATATAATGGTTCCAATATCTCAGTCGGAAATGACAAAGGACTTCCTGAAACGCCTGAGGATGATAATTCGAATTTGATTTCAGATTTTCCGAATCCGGAAATGTCGTATACAAGCATCTGGCTGGATGGTGAAATTTATCGCTATGGGTCGCCCAACGGAATCCGGCTCGCGCAACCTGCTATTTCCGATGATCAAAAATCCATCCGGCGCTCCTGGGCGATTCAAGATATCGAAATCATTCAAATCACGTCATTAGTGGAAAGCCCCTGGTCGCTGATGCACTATGAAGACACAGCCAAATTGGAATACATCATCATCAACCGCAGTTCAGGCGCTCATCAAATCGGATTGCGAATTCTGCTGGATACGATGCTGGGCAATACGGATGGCGTGCCTATTTCGGTGCCAAATAGCCCGCTGATTTTAACTGAACAGGATTTTACTGAAAATACTATTCCAACGATCTGGCGCGCCATCAAGTGCGATGTCGTCGATGGAGATACAGTTAATGTTTCCTTTTCGGTACAGGGTACGCTGAGAAATTACGGTGCAACCTGTCCCGATCGCTTCGTTATTGCCAAATATGGTAACATCGACCAGAAAAAACACTACTGGGATTACGACACAAATGGTGACTTGCAAATTATTGAAGACAGTGCGATTGCGCTCTGGTGGTATCCGCAGACAGTAAATTCCAACGATACGCTGCGCATTGTTACCTATTACGGATTGGGGGAAGGCATTCCGGATCGCCAACCCCCGGAGATCGTTCAATACTATCCGCCCCAGGGTTCAACGGTGAACCCGGATACAAGTATTCGCTTTGTTATTACGGATAATAAAACCGGTGTCGATACGACATCGGTGAAAGCCTCCATCAAAGGACACGACGCTAAGATTCGATTCGAAGGACCAATTGATTCGCTGACAGTCTATTGCACGATTCCTGAAAAATTTAAATACAATCAAAGCATTCCCGTCGCCATAAGTTCCATAGCCGATTTGAGCGTGCCGGCGAATGTGCGCCCTGCCGAAGCATATTCATTCGACATTTTCAGCGATTACGATCCACCATCTCTTGTCTCACATTCACCCGAAAACGGCGCGCGCAATGTTGATCCGGATACAACTGTTGAAATCATCGTGAAGGATACTCTGGCAGGCATGGATTGCAGTTCCATTGAGCTGTTTATTAATGGCATATCGGTAACTGATCTGTGCAGCCTCATTCAATCTGACACTAGCTGCCTGATTCGCTACAAACCGCCTGAACCGTTTGCAAAAAATGACACCATAGTTGTAAGAATCCTTGCCAGCGATCTGGCAGATCCGCCGAATCTGTTGACTTTGACGTACGTGTTTTATACATTCGAAAAAGATACTGTGCCTCCGAAAGTGGTTTATGTTTTTCCTGATAATGGCGCAACCGGCGTGGCACGCGATACGCAGATCATCCTTCATTTGATGGATGAGATCACCGGAATCAATGCAGATTCGATCAAATTGAGAATCAATGATAAATTGGTGCCAGTAAGCCATGATTCAACCGCTCATTATATGGTTGTAACATTCAATTCGGAGAGAGCCTTATGCTTTGAATATGAAGAAAACGTACGGCTAGAATTGGATGCTTGCGATATCGATACGAACAGGATGGAGACCTTTTTCAGCCAATTTCAGGTCGAATCTGAACCGCCCATCTTGCCTGATACGACAGCTCCTGTAGTCAGCGCATATACACCAAAAGACCACCAGCCAGATATTCCGATCTCAACGCCAATCCAGGTGCGGATTCTTGATACCGAAAGCGGTGTAAATATTGACAGTGTGAAACTTTGGATTAACGATGAATTCATGCCACCGCAAACGATATGGGGCGATTCTTCGAATTACTTTATTCAATACCATCCCGTACCATTCTGGAAGTTTGATGATACGATTCATGTTGTAATATCCGCTGAGGATCTCGCAGATCAGCCGAATAAAATGGAAAATGTTAGTTTCGAATTTTACACGGAAAAGGACACAATTACGACACCCCCTGAAGATCGAGCGCCACCTGAAATTTCAGAAAAGAAGCCCGAAGACAGGGAACAAAATGTTGTGCCCGCGACGACGGTTGAATTTGTTGTCGCCGACAGCGGAACGGGCGTTGAAATCGATTCGCTGCAAGTGTGGTTGAATAACAAGAGCCAGCAATTCGAGTACACTGGCGATTCATCACGATTTCATGTAATTGTGCGCCCTGAACTGCCGTTTGAGTTCAGTGAAACCGTTCTGGTAAGTGCGAAGGCGATGGATCGGGCAGAGCGTTCGAACAAGGTAATTTTCAACTGGTATTTCAAAATAATCGATGAAGCCGATACCACAGCACCGTATTCTGAAAACCACATCCCGAAACCGTCGCAACCGGACGTTTCGCCCGAAACCGAAATTTATTTGCAGATTGTGGATGCCCTCAGCGGTGTTGATACTTCGTCAATCAAAATGCAACTCGGTGGCAGACTCATTGAGCCGGTGATTGCGTCCGATGCCGGAAACAAACGTGTCAGCATTCTATATCAGCCAACGCAGCCGTTTCGCTATAATGACAGCGTCACCGTGGATTTGGTTGCTTTGGATCTGGCACAACAACCGAATCGATTACAAGAGAGCTATTTCTTTAAAATTAAACGAGATACTGTTGCACCGTACGTTACGGAGTTTAAGCCCTCAGGAATTGACGTCAATCCCCGCACATCGATATCCTTCAGCATTCATGATGATCTGGCAGGGGTGGATACTTCCTCCGTTGAGATCCGGGTCAATGGCATTAAAAAAGCAATTTTCATTGATTATTATAATCCACGGCATATCCAGGTTGAACTTCCCGAAGAGCAATTCGAAATCGGGCAGGAAGTGAACGTAGCCATTAAAGCTGCGGATTTGGCGCTACAGCCCAATCAGATGATGGAATACAAAACATTTCGAATCCGTGAAAATCTGCCCGATTTATCGCTCATCGATTTGGTAACGCAGCCTCAAAAAGATATTAAAATGAATCAGCCATTTGCAATAAGCGCAACCATTGAAAATCATTACTCGCGTATTTCGAAGCCGTTTAAGGTCTCGTTTTACCTCAACGGCGATACGCTGTCGAACCAGCTCATATTCTCGATGGACGATGGCGAAAGGCTTTCCCTGACGACCGAGGCGCAGCTACCGCAGGGCACATATCGGCTGAAAGCGCAGGTCGATTCGGACGACCAGATTACAGAATTGCTCGAAACCAACAATTCAAAGGATGCGCTCATTGAAGTAATAGAAGGGCAATTGAAAGTGCGACCCAATCCCTTCACCCCGAATAACGATGGCTATAACGATGATGCAATTTTCAATTTTGAAGAATTGAATCTGAAAAATCCGACGCTGAAACTGTTTAATTTTGAGGGACTCGAATTAAGATCCCTTGAGGCAACTTCTGATAAATCATTCAGATGGAATGGTCGAGATCAGAACGGCACTGATATGCTGCCAGGCATTTATTTGTTCGTTCTATTCGATAATGAAAATGCCGTTGCCAGAGGCACCGTCGTTTTAGCACGCTAAAATCGGATTTTTAGAATCGGTTCGATTATGCAGTTTTCAATCAAGAGCCAAAATCCTTGAATTGCACTCCTTCTAACCCATCCTCCGACCCCTTCCCTTAAAACAAGGGAAGGGGAGAAAATCTTCCTGTTGTCACGGAAAATAATTTGAGAGTGACAAAAATCGATAAACTCGAATTAAAAAGCATGCTATCCTTGCATAGAGACGTTTTGCATTACCAGGCGGTATATTTCCAGCAGCGGTACATTTTTTTGTCTGGCTAAGCGGCGGCAATCTTCATATTCAGGAAAAATTTTTGTGCTGCCATCGGGCAATAAAGCCATTTTTGCCTGGACTTCACCGAATGGCGTTTGAATTTGGATCAGCTTTCTCATCAAACAATCGCGCTGCATTGCCTGTTGTCGAATACCGAGTGTGCTGGTTTCACTAAACAGAATTTCTTTCAGAGGCTGAATTTTTTCGGGCGAACACAAGACAGTCACCATCATCGCCGGACGATTTTTTTTCATCTGGATGGGTGTCAGAAAAACATCGAGCGCTCCTGACTGGAAAAGTTTTTCCATCACATATTCATAAATCTCAGGATTAAGATCATCTATATTCGTTTCCAGCCGTATGATCGTGTCAATATTTTTTTCATTCACATGCTCAGCATTATCGCCAATCAGCAATCGCAAAATATTGGGAACTGGCAAGTCGCGTCCCCCTGCGCCGTAGCCAATAGCTGATAATATCATGGCAGGGATAACGCCGAACGAATCAACCAGCGATGAAAGCAGCACAGCGCCGGTTGGGGTGACCGTCTCGGCTTCAACCTCCACGCCAACAACAGGAACATTTTTTAAAAGAGCAATCGTCGCCGGCGCAGGTAGCGGAATCTGTCCGTGCGCGCCTTTTATGAAGCCATGCCCCAGCGGTAACGGCGACCCATAAATTTTTTGAATCCCCAGCGATTTTATGCCAATCAAGGCTCCGACAACATCAACAATCGTATCCACACCGCCAAGCTCATGCAGGTGTACTTTTTCAAGCTCCGTGTTGTGAATTCCGGCTTCCACCTCACCCAATCGATGAATGATGGCAACCGCCTTTTGCTTGATTTCCGATTCAAGGTCGCTATCATTGATAATCTTTTTAATTTCAGCCAGATGCCTCGCATGCACAGTGTCATTCACCAATACATCTACTTTCGTTGCGCTGAATCCTTTTTTCTGGACGCGACTGATTTTTATATCAAAATCTTTAATTTTCAACGCTGCAAGCTTTGATTTCAACACATTTTCCGGCAAGCCTGCATCAACCAAAGCGCCGAGAATCATATCGCCGCTGGCGCCGGCAATGCAATCAAAATAAGCAATTTTCATTTGTTTACTCCGCTCTGAATTCGCTTCAAAATGAGATGCGCATACACCGCTGCACCAAATCCATTATCTATGTTAACCACAGCGACGCCCGGTGCACATGAATTGAGCATCGTCAGCAATGGTGCGACGCCGTGAAAACTGGCACCGTATCCGACACTCGTTGGCACTGCAACGAGCGGACAGGACACCAATCCGGCGACAACACTGGGTAGTGCGCCTTCCATTCCGGCGACGCATATTATGACGTCGGCTTGATGCATTTTTTCCAGATGCCCAAATAACCGATGAATCCCGGCAACGCCGACATCATACGCTTTTTCAACCCGACTGCCGAAAAATGCCAGGGTCTGAACCGCCTCTTCGGCAACGGGCATATCCGAAGTGCCGGCGGAAAGCACCATGCAAGCGGGCGAATCCGCTGCGGGTTCGTGTAACGGTTCCCTCTCCAAAACAAGCAATCGGGTCAGGCTGTCATATTTTGCTTCGGGCAACTGCTGCTTGATGCTTGCAGCCATTTCCGCTGAAACACGGGTTGCCAGCACTCTTTCATGATGCTGCCACAATCGATTCAATATGGTTATCGCCTGTTCTGCGGTTTTATTTTGACAAAAAACAACTTCAGGAATGCCCGTTCTTATCGCACGGTGATAATCAACTCGTGCCAGATCGATATCTTCAAAGGGTAAATTGCGCAACCTCTGAATTGCCCCGGCGATGTCGATTTCACCACTTTTAACTTTTTGCAGCAACGCCTGCAATTTTTCAATATCCATATCAAGGTCTCATTTAATCAATTTATTCAAATTTCCGGATCTGAATCCTGCCAAATCCAATGTGATGAATGTGAAGCCAATCGCCTGCAGCCTTTTATTAATCTCGTCCTTGTGTTTCAGAATAACCTCAAAATCTGGCTGTTCGACTTCAATGCGCGCGACCGCACCATGATAGCGAACCCTCAATTGCTGCAATCTGAGCGATCGCAAATATTGCTCTGCCCTGTCGACGCGCTGCAAATTTTCCTCGGTAATCGGCGTGTTGTATGGAATTCGGGACGCCAGACAGGCATCTTCCGGTTGATTCCAGTTGGGAAGTCCGACTTCCCGGGCGAGTTCGCGTATTTCCTGTTTTGACAATCCCGCTTCTTCAAGCGGACTGCGAACACCACGTTGCTTAGCCGCTCTCTTTCCCGGACGATGATCGCCACGATCATCGACATTGGTTCCGTCAACAATGTATTGAAATCCGTGCTCAGCGGCACAGGCGAAGATGGCATCCAGCTTTCGCGCTTTGCAATAATAGCAGCGATCAGCGCTATTCGAAATAAAATCAGGATCATCCATTTCATAGCTTTGCACAAAATAATGCGTTACGCCGATCAATTTGATAATCCGATCAATTGATTCCAGTTCGTGCTTCAGCATGACCTCTGAAACAGCAGTTATTCCGGCGCACTTCTCTCCCAATACATCATAGCCGATTTTTAACAAAAAGGAACTGTCAATGCCGCCTGAATAGGCGACGGCAACCGTTTTCAGTTCGCTCAGGATTGATTTTACAGCGTCGAGTTTCTGGTATTTGTTGATCACGCGAAAATTTTCCAGTATGAAAATGTGCCATGGCATCGCATCCAATTTTAATCGCACACAAAATATAAAAGTGAATTCAAAATAGCAAGATAAATATTCCTGAGGTTTAAAATTTCAGAGGCAGGTTGTCGTAATTCAATTCATCCACTCACCTGCCTTAATATAATTCAGTACCCGCATCTGAAGCAAGAAAACAAAGATAAAAAAAAGCCTTGCATTTCGGTGTTACATTATTTATATTCGTGTTACTTTTTGTATGATTTTCAATTTTTCGCTGCAGTTCAACCAGTGAATTCAGCCTGAAATTTTCGATTTAATTAAACAGCATCGAACGGAAGCGGCGTATGCGAGCCAAAAACGGTCATTCATTTGCACGACCGGGCTGAACGGATACTGGTAACCTGAAATTTTCGCGAGGGAGGTTCTATGGGATTCAAATCTTTGAATCGAGAGAAAAAACCGTCGTTTCGAATCATGATCTGCAACGTATTCCTCATCTTCATCATGCTTATCACAATTCCAACCCTGGGCGCAGAAAAGGTGGCTTTCAGCGGAGAAGTGACTGATGCGAAAACCGGCGAACCGCTTATTGGTACCAACGTGAGATTGGAGGGTACAGTGTGGGGCGCTAGCACAAATAGCGAAGGACACTTTACATTCGAATGCCCCGCCGGTTCTTACCGATTGGTTGCGCAGCATATCGGATACAAAGTTTTTTCCAAATTGGTGACTATTCGAAGCGGCATGCCCGCGCTAAAAATTTCATTGAATGAAGCGCCAATCGCACTCTCTGAAGTGGTGATAACCGCTACCCGAACGCCCACGCCAGTGAATGATATACCGGCAAATGTCAGTGTCCTGTCATCAGCCAGCATCGAAGCGAAAGGCAGCCTGAGTCTGGACGATGCTCTTGTTGCTGAACCCGGCGTAGATGTTCGCCGGGCGAGCGGCATCTTCACCATGTCCCCCACCCTCGTCCTGCGCGGCACCGGTGCCAATGAACCCAGTCGCACGCTTGTTTTGCTGGACGGTGTGCCCATCAATAAAAGCGATACAGGCGAATCCAACTGGAACCGGATCAAAACTGAAACCCTGGAGCGCGTTGAAATCGTTCGTGGTCCTGCCTCAGCTTTGTACGGTTCAAATGCTATGGGCGGTGTCATCAATTTGATCACCAAAAAGCCCGATGCAGGAATTCACGCTAAGGTTAATTTGCAAGGCGGTAGTCTCGGAACCGCAGGCGTCGACCTGTCGCTTTCTGGCGGAAAAATTTTGGGAGAAGATCAGTTTATCGGCTTTTATCTCAACGGAAATTACCTGACGAGCGATGGCTACATCTCTGAACCGCTAATTGACCGTACCGAGTATACCGTCAAGCGGTTTTTGGATGAAAATAGCCAGACCGCCAAATTAATGTATATCAATGGAACCCATGAAATTACAGCTACTTATCAACGATACGACGATGAACGCGGCGAGGGTGAAAAAATCCAGGCGCCCGATGGCGAATTCCGCGATTTTGATACCGACTTTTTTACATTGCAATATATCGGCAGTTCCAGCCGATGGCATTGGGAAACCAGGGCATTCTATCAATTGGAAAAATATGCCCGTATTGACGAACGCATGCGGGGCGCAGCCTATGAACGATTCGATGTGCTTTCAGATCGGATAGATCAGGGCTTTCTTTCCAGCATAAGCTTCTATAGCGGGAAATTGGGGCGGCTATCCCTGGGCATCGATGTAAAACAGGGTTCCGTAGATGGTGCCGATACCTACCGCACCTCACCCGATATCGTGGCAAATCGGGGAACCTTGACGATGTTGTCCGGTTTTATTCAGGATGAAATTTCACTATTCCAAAATCGGGTGAACGTCGTTGCCGGTCTCAGGCTGGATCAGGTAAAATTTGAAAAAGGCGAAATTAACAGTACCCTGGCGCCCTGGGATACCTACAATGGCAATTTGGATAGCCATACCTGGGAGGCAATTTCTCCCAGATTTGGCGTCAATTATCAAATGCTAAAGGATACCAGGTTGTACGCTTCTGTGGGAAAGGCATTCCGCGGTTCCATCCTGGATGACCTCTGTCGCAGCGGTTGGATGTGGGTTGGTCCCAAGATTGCCAATCCCTACCTGGAACCTGAAACCATGACCAATACGGAACTCGGAATTCAACAAAATTTCGGAAGAGCGCTTTTAAAATTTACCGGTTATTACGCTGTCGGAAAGGATTTTCTATATTATCTGGAAACGGAGCAAACGATTTTCGGCGGGCGCTTCGTATTGATGCAGCGCCAGAATGTTGCCCGGGTCATCATGCAGGGCATTGAAACCAGCGCACAATCTAGCTTAGGACGATATTTTGACCTTTCCGCCGGATTGACCATCAGCAAATCGGCAATTGAAGCATTCCCCGAACGCAAAGATTTGACCGGCAAACTTCTCACTTACAGCCCTGGGCAAAAAGCGAAAATTTCACTCGGATTTGATGCATTCATCGACGGATCCGTAACCTGGGAGTGGGTCGGCAAGCAATATAACGACGATTTAAATACCGATGTTATCTCGGCTTATGATGCAGTTCACATCAATGTTTCCAAACGCCTGACTAAGAGTGTATGTGCGGATTTGTGGGTTAGAAATCTGTTTGATACGCAATACCTGCAAAGTGAAATTGCGCTCGATCCCGGGCGCATCATCATGGGAACCCTGTCGTTTGCGCATTAATTCGGACATCAAACAAGGCGTTTCTTATAACGCGTCATTCTTCAAAAGCATTGAAACCTTTTCCGGATTCGGGCTTTTAAATTCCGAAAACAGGAGCGAGCATTGTCAACGATAAAAAAACCTTTTTTGACGCCTGTTCAAACGATTTTTCTTGCCTCGATGATCACCGCGGATTTCGCCTTTGGTCTGGCGGTTAAGAATCTGCTTGCCCCTACGCAGATTCTGAACATCATCCGGTTGGATATGGTAGTTCCTATCATGTTGATGTTGGTTACGCGCCTGATCATCGACCGATTTGGCGTGCTGATTCTTTACGAAGGCGTATGGGGGCTGTTTTCGGTATTTGCCATGCCCGGTGCATTCGGTCTGCCAGGTTTTCTCAAATTGATCCCGGCTCTGTCCCAGGGTATCATTCTGGATTCGCTGATGTCACTGATGAAGTCCGCTCTTAAGCCGCGGCTGATGATTTCTTCAGTTCTCGGCGGCTTGCTCGCTTCTATCGCTTTTTATGCATTGCGGTTTGCTTTGGGCATGCCCTGGTCACAATTTGTGCAGATGATCTTTGGAATTCAGCTTTTGACCGGACTCGTAATCTGGGCATCGGGAGCGGTCTTAACGTGGCTGGTGTGGGAAAAAATCAGCGGCTCACAAGCGGTACGGAGGATTCAGTTTGTTCCGGAGTCTTGAATTTAAAAATCTCCATTTCACAGCTTGGGATACCGGACAAAAGTTGCTGGATAATATTTCGCTTCGAATCACCGCAGGGGAGCGCATCGGATTAACCGGTCCGTCGGGATCCGGAAAAACAACACTTTGCTACCATCTCGGAGGACTTCATCGCGATGCTTTGACCGGCAAATCCAGCGGCGAAGTATATCTGAATGATTTGCCCGCGGATATGAAACATGCGCTCTACAACGGCAAGTTCAAGGTTGGAATGGTGCTACAAAATCCGGAAAGCCAGCTCTTTGCCTCTACTGTGGTTGAAGAAGTTGGGTACGGAATTGCAAATTTAAGGAATGAAGCGGTTGCAGAGGCATTGCATGAGGCTGGTTTGGAGGATTTAAAACAGTGGGAGCTGCATGACCTTTCACTGGGTCAAAAGCAGCGCGTGGTGATCGCGGCATTCCTGGCGCTTCGTCCCGATTTGCTTATTCTCGATGAACCCACCAATAGCCTGGATTCGGAGACTGCGGATAATCTCTTTGCCTACCTGTTGCGGCTGGATTGCACACAAATCATTATCGAACATGATCTGGAACGACTTGCCTCCTGGGCGGACAGGATCATCGAAATGGCAGCAGGTCAGATTATTTTGGATGCGCCAACTCATATTTGGCTGCAAAAAACCCGGATCAAGCCCCGTGCATTTCAAATGGTTCTCGATCTTAGTGAGCAATTGGCGATTGAGCCGCCACCCGGAAATCTGGCGTTGCTGTCCGAATGGGCAAAACAAATTCAATTTCCGAACGAAGATGTAAATGCGCCGAAAAATCATCCGGAGAACAACGAAGCATTAATCCATTTTGACAGGGTAACCGGCGGATACGGCAAACATGCACCGGTTCTGCATGAAATCGAGCTTACACTGCACAGAGGCGAAATCGTTGTGCTTTTGGGACGGAATGGATCCGGCAAAACCACGCTGCTCAAACACATTGCTGGTCTCCTGAAACCATTGGCAGGCGATATTTCCTGGCAGGGAACAACGCTGCCTTATAACCGACCGGAGCAATTGTTCGGCAGAGTCGGACTGGTATTTCAGAATCCCGACTATCAGCTTTTTGACAGCACGGTTGCCCGGGAATGCGGATTTTGCCTGAGAAATCACCAGGTCCCGCCAGATGAAATCGAGTCGCGCGTCGACAAGTGGCTCGAGCGCTTCGGACTGGCGAATTTAAAAGATCGTGCGCCATTGACGTTGAGTTACGGGGAGAAACGCCGGTTGACACTGGCATCCATTATGGTGGCTGAACCTCAGTTGCTTCTTTTGGATGAACCGACCACTGCCCTGGACGAAACAGCAATTGCTGAATTAAGAAACACAATTATCGATCTGGTGCAGGCACGAGGATTTTCGATATGTATCGCCACCCACGATGCAGATTTCGCGCTGGATGTCGCACACCGGATCGTTTTTTTAAATCGAGGACGTATTGAAGCAGATGTACCGACCTCTCAAGTAACCATCGACCACTTTAAACGAAACAGTTTTCCGATCCCATTGTCCAGCCAGATTGCCATTCAATGCGGCATCACTGACCAACCAGTGGGATATTCAAAATTGCGGGAACATCTTGAGGAAACTATATATGAAAAAACAACATGAGATGACGTATGATGAAATTGTCGCTTTTCACGGTCATGACTGCCCCGGTTTGCTCCTGGGTTACCGCATGACCAGAGCTGCCATGTCCCTGATCGCCGGAGATCGCTCTGAGGATGAAGAAATCGTCGCTATCGTCGAAAACGACGCTTGCGGCGTTGACGCCCTGCAATGCCTTACCGGCTGCACCTTCGGCAAAGGCAATCTGATTTTCAGGGATTACGGGAAGCATGTCTACACCATCTTCAATCGCACCAATCGCAAAGCCGTACGCGTATCCACCTCAAAAAATCAGGATGAAAAGCGCAAATCCCTCGGACTTGATCCGAACGACCGGCAGGCATTTGCGAACTGGCTTCGGAGTGCGCCCGACGATGAGATAATGGAGATTAAGGGAATACCACTGCCTGAACCGGATTTTGCGCGAATTCACAATTCGGTCACGTGCGGATTTTGCGGTGAATTGGTGATGGAGACTCGTGCTCGAGTTCGAAATGGGAAAATATCCTGCATTCCTTGCTCGGAAGCGTCAATGACCGCCTGATTTGAAAGTTGGGTATCGGAGGAAAATCATGCTATTTCGAAATCTGCCAGAAAATCGCACATTGAATCCGTTGACAAAACTCAGTTTGCTGCTTCTATTGACGACGCTCATATTTTTTATTGATTCGCTGCCGCTTCTCGGGCTTCTTTCGGTTTATGTTTTGCTATTGCTGTGGTACAGCGGAACAAGCATGGGCATGATGCGCTGGCTGTTTGTCCCCTTCCTGCTGAGCATGCCCCTCACCTTTGCCATTTTTATTATCTCTTATTGGATGGAACTCAACAGCTTCGACGTTGGATTGGCAACAGGATTAAATGAAGGCGGCAAATTCTTTTTGCGGATCTTCATGTTGTTGGTGGCAAATATTTTGTTCGTGCGCACCACTGACATCCGCCAATTCGCCAATGCACTGACTCGATTCAGGCTCCCGCAAACATTTGTGACACTCATCGTAACCGTATTCCGCTTCTTTCCCACCCTGCTCCGGGAAGGACAACGGATCATCGAGGTTCAGCGCACGCGTGGCATGCGTCCTCGCAATCTGCTTCGTCCTCATCATTTTCTACCCATAGTTATTCCGCTGCTGCTCATCAATATGCAGCGCGCCCATGAAATGGCACTATCTATGAAGTTGCGG
Source organism: Candidatus Zhuqueibacterota bacterium (assembly GCA_016927835.1). GTDB lineage: Bacteria > Zhuqueibacterota > Zhuqueibacteria > Thermofontimicrobiales > Sulfurfontimicrobiaceae > Sulfurfontimicrobium. Next base: position 15,336 of record JAFGMA010000354.1, read on the forward strand.
GGGATCGTTTTGCACACTTCTGATGAATCCATCCCATTTCGAATTCAAGACATCCTGATCCTCGCTTCGCATGCAAGTCTCGCCATCGCCGTCATTTTCAGCGGCTTATAAAATCCCATTGAACATTGATTTCGATTCAAAGATTTCTCAAAATGCCGGTATTGGCGCAGATCGCAAAACTGCTATTTGGAGCGCTGACGGGGTATTTCAGGTTTTCCACACGCGATATTCTGCCATTCTATTGCATGTCAGGTCAATAACAGATTAAAGCCAATTGGGCGGCTTTGGTATGCTGCGGGAATAGTCCCTGGCAAGCTTATTTTAAATTTGCTCAATAATCGCTTTTTTTATTGCTAATATCGATTAACATTTTATATTTATATCGCCAATAAAATTATAATATTTTATTTTATTTATATTTGGAATGCTTTTATGAATTCTAAAAGCAATCATTCGAATCGCAATGGAAATATTCCAATCAATATTAGCTTACATAAATATTCGCTAATTTGGAATTAAGCTCGCAATCACAGAGATGGCAATTCATTTTTCCCGCAGCATTCAGATAAGCTATCATGTGGCGAAGCAGTAAATTAAGCTAACTGTCTTATCCAGGATTTTCTTAACTAAAATACTGGCGATATCATTTTGAAAATGATAGTATAATGTGAATTTCGAAGAATACGTTTTGTTATCTTTTCCGTGCGAATTCAAAGCACAACGCGCACAGTTTTCAGTCTATAAATTGCTGCGGACTTAATATCTGGAGTGAGTATGGCTAAAATAAGGCTACTGATAATCGACGACGAGCCACTGGTCAGAAATTTTTTGAAAGAAGCATTGCTCACAAAATCTTCCCTCATCCTGATGGCTGAGAATGGCCAAGAAGCATACAAATTGCTGGCAAAAGAAAAATTTGATCTAGTACTCGCCGATCTTCGCTTGCCTGATATCAATGGATTGGAGGTTCTCAAAAAAATAAAGGAAATCCAGAACGGACCAGAAGTCATCGTGATATCAGGCTATGCAACTTTTTAAAATGCGGTGGAAGCGATGAAGATCGGCGCGTATGATTTCATCACCAAACCCATAACGCTTGACTCGATCAACGTCGTTATGGACCGATATGTTAAATATCAGCAACTGCTGGATGAAACAAACTATTGGCGCTCCGAAAGCAATCGGGATTATGACTTCAGAAATATCATCGGTGAAAGCGCAAGTATGCAGCAGGTTTTTGAAACCATCAAGATGATAGCCGCAAGCAAGGCAACGGTTCTCATAAAGGGTGAAAGTGGCACAGGAAAAGAACTCATCGCGCGTGCCATACATTACAACAGTGATCGAAGCCATCAACCATTCATCAAGAACAATTGCGCGGCATTGCCGGAAGGTCTCATCGAAAGTGAGTTGTTCGGACATGAAAAAGGGGCGTTTACCGGAGCGTTGCGAAATACGAAAGGGCGCTTCGAACTTGCCGATCTTGGTACGCTCCTCCTCGATGAAATCAGCGAAATGAATCCGACGCTTCAGGCGAAACTGCTCCGCGTGCTACAGGAGGAAGAATTCGAAAAAATCGGTAGTTCTGAAACAGTCAGCATCGATGTGAGAATTATTGCCACGACAAACAGAGACTTGAAAGAAAAAATTAAAGAAAATCTATTTCGGGAAGATTTGTATTACCGGCTAAACGTCGTGCCGATTTTTATTCCCCCGCTTCGCGAAAGAAAAGAAGACATCACGTTTTTGGTCGGCCATTTCATTGAGAAATACAACAAAGCCAATAAAAAAAATATCAAAAATCTCACACCACAAGCGATTGAAGTGCTTATGGCGCATGATTGGCCCGGGAATGTGCGCGAACTCGAAAATACCATTCAACGCGCCGTTGTGATCAGCAAAGATCCGGTTTTGGATATCGAACATCTTACTCTCACCGAATCACGTCACACCTCCGCGGAAGAGATCACCGTCGTTCACAAAAACAAGAAATTGGAGGATATCGAACGCGAAACGATTCTATCGGTTTTGAAAGCGCATAATGGAAACCGAAAAACAACAGCGGAAATTCTGGGAATCAACGAACGAACGCTGCGAAATAAGCTGAATCAATATCGTGAAAAAGGATATTATAAGGACTGAGTGATCGCAGCTTTGCGGCTCGCTTTTTTGCTTCAAACTCCGAATGCTTTCCATAAACGGTGCCTGTCTGAATTCTACAAAAAATTTCTTTTATGTCGATGCAACCTCCCGCAAAAGGTATACAAACTCGCTCCACAAAATCCTGCAAATTTTATTTCTTGATTTCTTCCGTAAATATAGTTAAATTTGTGTAACAGCAATGTAACATAACAGGACGCTAAAACTGCTGGTTTTCTGCGATTACTCGGTTAATGTATTTTTTGGGCTTGACATTTCTTTGCTATTTTCACAAACGAATCATGCATTAGAATACACCAAATGGAGAAAATTGGTATGGCAGATAAGTACATCATCGCGCATGATATGGGTACGAGTGCCGATAAGGCAATTCTGGTTACAATTTACGGTGAAATCATCGATTCGGTAACTGAAGATTACCCGCTGCATCATCCTCAGCCGGGATTCGCGGAACAGGATCCCGAAGATTGGTGGAAATCGATAGGATTGACGACTCGCCTGGTTTTGCAGAAAAACAACGTAACAGCAGAGGATGTGGTTGGCATAACATTTTCCAGCCAAATGCAATGCATCGTCCCTGTAGTGGAAGACGGCACACCGTTGACGCGCGCCATGATCTGGTTAGATGGTCGCGGAGCCGGTGTTATCGAAGAAGAATTGTGGACCCCGCCGAAAATAATGGGTTATAATATTTTCAAGCTTCAAAAATTTCTCCGCATCACCGGGGGATCACCCGGGCACACCGGCAAAGAGCAAATCGGCAAACTCCTGTGGCTGAAAAAGAATCTCCCCGATATTTATCATAATGCATATAAATTTATCGACGCAAAGGATTTTATCATTTTCAGACTTACCGGCGAATTCGTGACCTCTGTTGATTTAGCGGTCATCTGGTGGCTATTGGATACGCGAAATAATGCCAATCAGTGGGATGCTGAGCTGTGCAAGCTGGCGGGAATCACCCCGGAGAGATTGTCAATTCCCAAACCAAGCAGCACTATCGTCGGTTATCTCAATCAGGAGGCTGCACGCCATACTGGGCTTCCGGTTGGATTGCCGGTGATCAATGGTGCCGGAGATATGACTAGTGAAGCCGTGGGATCGGGCGCACTCAATGACGGTGAATTGCATATCAGCGTCGGCACCAGCGGATGGATCGGCGGACATGTGAGTCAGCGCAAAATCGATTTGCGCCATTATGCAGGCTGCATCGGCAGCGCCCATCCGGAAAAATATTACCTGGCAATGGCTCATCAGGAAACCTGCGGCATCTGCCTGGAATGGATGAAAAACAAGGTTCTGTACCACGAAGAACTGCTGAAAATGGAACAGAATGTGGCACACATTTATCAACTGCTGGATCGCCTTGCCGAAGATGCCGGACCAGGGGCAGAGGGACTCATATTTACGCCCTGGCTCTTTGGGGAACGCTGCCCGCTGGATGACGATCGTGTGCGCGGCGGGCTGTTCAATATCGGCTTGAATCATACGCGGAACCACATCATTCGCGCCATATTCGAAGGAATCGGTTTCAATACGCGATGGGCGTTGCAGGTGATGGAAAAATTGTACTCGAAAGTCGATAGCCTGACTATTGTCGGCGGCGGCGCCAAAAGCGATGTGTGGTGTCAAATTATCGCTGATATTACAGATCGAACAATTCAGCGGGTGGTTGAGCCGCATTTCGCCGGTGCAAAAGGCATTGCATTACTCGCCAGCATGGCGCTGGGATATATCGATTCATTTGAAAGTATCAAAAATTACATAAAAATCGATCAGGTTTTCAATCCGAATCCTGAGAATCGTCAGCTTTATGACAAATATTTCAAAGAATTTAAGAATCTTTATCGGCAAAATAAAAAATGGTATGCGCGGATGAATTCTAATCTGTAAGCCAATGGTTTAAAATCAATTTCCGGATCAAGCATGTCCATTTTGATTTAAGATAAAAATTCATGAATCGTTATTCAAGATCGGCGCAGGATGCAGCTTTAACCGCCTGTTGTCAAAAAAGAATGGGGAGCGCGAAGCATGGACATACTAAACCGTTGCTGCGCACCGGACGTCACACTCGACGAGACGATGGTTCCGGTGAAAGCAGATATTTCACTCCGACTGATCAAATTCACACCCCCTGCGCCAATTTCCAATCCGCCGGTGATTTTCGTTCCGGGCTGGATTACGCGTATCGAAGCCTGGGAAAAAGTGTTGCGGGAAATGACCAGCGATTTTGTCGTCTATTATGTTGAGACGCGAGAAAAAATTAGTTCGCAGGTAAATCGAAAAACGCCAATATCCGTGCAGTCTTTGGGAGAAGATCTTGTGAATTTGGTAGAAGCTCTTGAATTGCTGCCGAAGTCATACATCCTGTTGGGCAGTTCACTCGGAGCGACCGCCATTCTGGAAAGCTGTCGCTCACTTGAGACTGATCCGCTATGTATTATCCTCATCGGTCCCAATGCATCATTTCATATCCCCCGAGCCGGGCTCGTTTTGATAAAAATCTGCCACCCCGTCATGTACTTCGGAATCCGCCCGGTCGTCAAATGGTACCTGAAAACGTTTCGGCTGGATAGCGAGTCAGATTATGCCCAGTATCGCAAGTACTGCAACGCACTCGATGTTGCCGATCCGTTCAAATTGAAAAAAATGGCGCTTTCGATGCCATCGTACCAGGTGTGGGATTTCATCGAGGACATCGATTACCCCGCGCTGCTGATCGGTGCGTCGAAAGACCTGTTGCACGATAAAGATGTCATTCAGAGCATGACATCAAAAATGAACCACGCAACGTATCTTGACATGCAAACGAACGCAGCGACACATAGCCCGGGCGTTGTCTATGAAATCCGGAAATATTTAGGCAGATTCGCCCGAGCGGGGAATTGATTGGGAATTTTCAATTTGATATTGACTGCTAAAATTAGCTGCTTTTCTATCAGAATCTAATTATCTATATATTAATCAGTTAATGGCTATAAACGTCCAGGATTTTGAATATTCGACTATTCAATCAGGATCCTTTTCGAAGTGATTGAAGTGCCATATTGGCGCATGCCCCTTTTGCATTCTACCCGCTCGATATTATTTGGGCTAAGTGAATATAAAATGAAAATCTATATTTTTTTCTTGCATTTTACTCAAAATATGATTAAATTAAGCCCTTATAAAATGATTTGCTTTCAAGGTTTGTGATCGCTTAGTTGTTGAAAACTATCTTGATGCGAGCATTCTAAATCTATGGATTCAGGTACGAGCGAATTAGGTTTTTGATGTTCTCTTTATAATGGTCAAAAATTAACCTGGAAGCGTTACCATTATATTGATGGGACGCTTTTTTTTAATGGGCGGTTAGCTCAGGTGGTTAGAGTGCTTGCTTGACATGCAAGAGGTCACTGGTTCAAATCCAGTACCGCCCACCCGCAAATATTTCATCAATTTAAAGCGATTCACACAAATAGCAGCATAAAAGGGCGGTTAGCTCAGGTGGTTAGAGTGCTTGCTTGACATGCAAGAGGTCACTGGTTCAAATCCAGTACCGCCCATTTGTCGGGCTGAAAGCAAGCGAAGAAATCAGCCTTTTTCAAAAAACACGTTCAAAAGTTCATGAGGATGATTTGGAACTTATTAAAATTACTTTTCCTGATGGTTCGGAAAAATCTTACCCGAAAGGAACCACACCGCAGGGAATTTTAAAGGATTTAGGTCAAAAACTCAGAAAACAAGCTATCGCAGCCAAAATAAACGACGTTGTTTTCGATTTAACACATCCAATAGCGGAAGATTCTTCTATCAGCATCATCACAACAGATGCTCCGGAAGGTATGCCTATATATTGGCACAGCACGTCGCATATCATGGCACACGCTGTCAAAGCGCTCTACCCGGATGCAAAATTTGGTGTTGGACCATCCATCGAATCAGGTTTCTACTATGACATCGATCTGGAGCATTCGCTGACTCCAGATGATTTGGTAAAAATTGAAGATAAAATGGCGGAAATCATCAAGGAGAACAATGTTTTCATCCGCAAAGAATTAGCGAAAGACAATGTCATCAAGCTGTTTAACGACAAGCAAGAAACCTATAAGCTTGAATTGCTGCGGGAGATCGATGGTACCGCGAGCATTTATGAAGAAGGCGGATTCATCGATCTCTGCACAGGACCCCATCTCCCATCAACGGGATATGTCAAGCATGTCAAACTGCTCAATATTGCGGGAGCCTATTGGCGGGGCGACGAAAAAAATCCCATGTTGCAACGTATTTACGGGACAGCATATCCGCAAAAAGAAGAATTAGCCGCTCATCTGAACCGCCTCGAAGAAGCCAGGAAGCGCGATCATCGCAAACTCGGTCGTGAATTGGATTTATTCAGCGTCAGCGAAGATATCGGGCCGGGACTTATTCTGTGGCATCCGAAAGGTGCGCTCATTCGAAAAATCATGGAAGACTTCTGGCGCGATGAGCATCTGAAATCAGGATATGATCTGCTTTTCTCTCCTCATATCGCAAAGCTGAATTTGTGGGATACCAGCGGACATCTGGATTTCTTCAAAGAGAATATGTATTCTTCGATGGAGATCGATGAAATACAGTACCAGATCAAACCGATGAATTGCCCGTTTCATCTTTGCATTTACAAAAGCCAGACCAGGAGCTATCGCGATCTTCCGATTCGATGGGCTGAGCTTGGTACAGTCTATCGCTATGAGCGCTCCGGCGTGTTGCATGGATTGCTTCGCGTTCGCGGTTTCACACAGGATGATGCGCATATCTTTTGCAGGGAAGACCAGTTGGAAGCTGAAGTGCTGCGACTACTTGATTTTACGTTCTTTATGCTTCGCACTTTTGGTTTCACTGATTTTGAGGTGTATTTATCCACACGACCAGAGAAATTTGTCGGTACAATCGCAAATTGGGAATTGGCAACAGGTGTTTTGCAAAAAGCTCTCGAGACAAAAGGAATCGCCTACGAAATTGATCCGGGCGAGGGTGTATTCTACGGACCGAAAATTGATATTAAAATCAAGGACGTGCTTGATCGTTCGTGGCAATGCTCCACAATTCAGGTTGATTTCAATGAACCTGAACGCTTCGATATTATGTATAAAGGCAGCGATGGCAACGATCACCGACCGATTATGATCCATCGAGCGCTTCTCGGTTCTTTGGAGCGATTTTTTGGCGTGATGATTGAGCATTTTGCAGGCGCATTTCCGCTTTGGCTCTCCCCTGTCCAGGCAATCGTGCTCCCGATTACAGAAAAGCAACTCGAATACGCACGGCAAATCAACAACGAGCTAAAAGCTGCAAACATCCGAAGCCAACTAGATGAGCGGAGCGAAAAAATCGGCTTTAAAATTCGTGAAGCCGAACTGCAAAAAATTCCTTACATGATCATTATCGGTGCAAAAGAAACTGAAAACAACACAATTGCTGTACGGCAAAGGAGAGAAGGCGACTTAGGTGAGAATCAGATTAAACCATTTATCGCCAGACTCCTTTCCGAGATTGAGCAGAAACGCTAAGAATGTGTCTCAATCAGTTTGCAGCTAGTTGTATGCTTCTCACAAGGGTTAGGAGGACGAAAGATTAAAAAAACATCCATACGGGTAAATGAAAACATAACAAACCCGAAAGTCAGGGTGATTTCGAATCAGGGCGAACAAATTGGTATTTTGAGCATCAAAGAAGCCATTGCGTATGCCTCTCAAGAAGGTTTCGATCTTGTCGAAGTCGCACCCAATTCGAATCCTCCTGTCTGCAAATTGATGGACTATGGCAAATTCAAATATGAATTAAGCAAAAAAGAAAAAAGCATCAAAAAAAAGCAGCATACGATTCATGTTAAAGAAATACGCCTTCGTCCCAAGATAGAGGATCACGATTTTGAATTCAAGTCCAGGAATGCACGAAAGTTTCTGTTAGCTGGTAACAAGGTGAAGGTAACGGTAATTTTCAAAGGTCGAGAAATGACTCATCGCGAATTTGGTACTCAAATTCTTGAACGCTTGACTGAGGAATTGGAAGATATTGCTCGCGTTGAAAAACCAGCGCAAATGGAAGGTCGAAACATGATAATGTTTCTGACCAGAAAATAGAGCCCTCGATACAGATGAAGTGCTATTTGACTGATAGTTCCTGTTCTCAAAGGGGCATCATTAGCAGAACCAAGGAGATAAAATGCCTAAGATGAAAACAAAGCGGTCTGCCGCAAAAAGATTCAAACTAACAGGAGGCAATAAGGTTCGTAGAAACAAAGCGTACGCCAGCCATTGCCTGCTTCAAAAATCTGCAAAACGTAAACGAAATTTAAGACAAAAAGGCACAGTCGCAACCGCCGATGAACCGATGGTGCGAAAAATGATTTGTGCCTAAATATTTTACACATACTTGATAATCGATATTTTTTGGGGAGGTATTAATGCCGCGATCAAAATACAGCGTTGCTTCTCATCGTAAGCGACGCAAACTAATTAAACTTGCAAAAGGATATCGAGGTGCCAAGGGCAACCTTCTCCGCACCGTCAAAGAGAGTCTCGACAGGGCGCTGGTATTCGCTTATCGAGATCGCCGTAAGAAAAAGCATGATTTCAGAAGACTCTGGATCGTAAGAATCAATGCAGCAGTCAGAGAATACGGCTTGTCGTATTCTACCTTTATCAACGGATTGAAAAAAAATAACATCGATATTAATCGCAAATTGCTTGCGGATTTGGCAGTCAATGATCCGAACGCATTCAAAGTAATAGTAGATTCTATTAAAGCGTAATACAAGGATCTGTTTTTCGAAGTCATTTAAAAAATTTCGATCCATTTGAGCAACAACAAGTTTGAATTCAATACATTATATTTTAATTATTTGAAAATAGCAGCACAAAAGACCTCAACCAGGACGTGAAGACAGTTCCGCTTTACAGGCAATGCGATTTTTAAAATATATGCCGATTAAGTGATAATTTGAATAGAGCAAGCGCTGATGGATGGGAGTCGCACTCGGAAGGAGATTTCCATGGATTATCAGCAAATTGATATCCTTGAAGATCGAATAAATCAGGCTGTAGATTTAATTGCACGCTTAAAAGAAGAAAATCGACATTTAAAACAGCAAAATTCCGAGCTCCGTGAAAGAGCCGAGGAAAGCGAAAAGACGTTGAAAATGCTTCAGGATGAATTCCAGCATTTAACGAATGCCCAAAAAGAAACTGAAAATTTTAAAGAGCGGGAAGCATTACTGAAACGTAAAGTGGAAGCAATGCTTTCTAAGCTGGATACGATCCAGCTTTCGATCTAAGTGGCATCCGTAAATAAACCGTTTTTGCGCTCCATTTAGTGTTGAACCAGCTAAATTATTTATCATAATATAATTTTGCGTATTAATTTCCGATGAAAGAATATAATGTCCTCAAAGTCAATATATACGGAACTGATTATCCAATCAGAGGAAACACGAATACAGAGTATATTAAAAAAGTCGCCGAATATGTTGATAAAAAAATGCGAGAAGTGGATCAAAGCGTGGCGGTTGTTTCCACTCTTAAGGTAGCGATCCTGGCTGCATTGAATATTGCAGATGAACTCTTCAGAGAACGCTCTGAAAGAGAAGAATTTACGCATGATTTTGAGGATAAAATAAGGAAATTATCTCTTTTACTCGATGAAAATTTAGCAATTGATTCCGAAAAGTAATTTGGGAGAATTATTTATAAGATTATGTAACTTCAGCTAATATATACATATTCCATTAAATAAAAATCCTCGCATATAATTACCTTATCAGGCAGAAGTTCAACACTAATTGTGCAGACTTTAGCTCACATTATTTTCCAGGAGTGGAAAATGTGAACGCGAACTTTTAACCTAAAGGTGTATTATGGACGAGGATTTTTTTTATATATACGCTAATTGTCAGGAGGGGATATGGAGATTACATCTATCGCCATTGTGATTTTTGCAACACTGGTTATAGCTACCTATCTTGGATGGTATGCAAGAAAACGAATTAGTGAATCCAAAATTTCGAGCGCCGAAATCATTGCAAAAAAAATGATTTCTGATGCCAAACGAGAAGCAGAAACTATGAAAAAGGAAAAGCTGCTCGAAGTAAAGGATGAATGGTTTAAACTAAAACATAATTTCGAATCGGAGACACGAGGACGCCGTAACGAATTGCAAAAACTGGAAAAGCAGTTGAGCAATCGTGAATTGAATATGGATCGTAAAGTCGATCTGCTCAATAAAAAAGAAAAAGAACTAAAATCGCTCGAACGCTCTCTGAAAGATCGAGACAGAATTCTACTGAAAAAAAATGCCGAAGTTGAACGGCTTATTGAAGAACAAAACGTAAAGCTTGAAAAAATAAGCGGTATTTCCAACGAGGAAGCAAAAAAGATCCTCATGGATAATCTTATTGATAAAGCAAAGCAGGAAGCGGCTCAATTAGCCAAAGAAATTAAAGACCAGGCGAAAATAAACGCCAATCGTGAAGCCAAAGAAATCATTATTCAGGCGATCCAAAGGACCGCTGCTGACCACTCCGTAGAAACAACCGTTTCCGTCCTGAATCTGCCCCACGACGAAATGAAAGGCAGAATCATCGGACGCGAAGGTCGTAATATTCGCGCTTTCGAAACCGCAACCGGCATCGAGGTGATCGTCGATGACACGCCGGAAGCAGTCATCCTATCCGGTTTCGATCCCTATCGACGCGAAATCGCCAAAATCGCCCTCGAAAAACTCGTTAGCGATGGACGAATTCACCCGGCTCGGATCGAAGAGGTCGTAGAAAAATCCAAAAAAGAGATGGAAGAGCGAATCATTGAAGAAGGTGAAAAATCGCTGCTCGAATGCGGAGTTCTGAGTGTTCATCCCGAGCTTGTCAAGCTTCTCGGCAAATTAAAATATCGCACCAGCTATGGGCAAAATGTGTTACAGCATTCCATTGAAGTTTCACACTTATGCGGACTAATGGCTGCCGAACTGCAACTCGATGCCGTCCTGGCAAAACGTGCCGGATTATTGCACGATATCGGAAAAGCCATCGATAAAGACACCGAAGGTACGCATACGGCTATCGGCGGCGAATTGGTGAAAAAATATAACGAAAGCGATATCGTACAAAATGCCATCGCGTCACACCATGAAGATGTTGAAATGATTTCGCCAATCTCGGTGCTTGTTCAAGCCGCGGATGCAATTTCGGGATCGAGACCGGGTGCGCGACGGGAGACGCTGGAAGGATATGTTAAACGCCTGCAAAAATTGGAACAAATGGCTGAATCCTTTAGTGGGGTTACTAAAACCTACGCCATACAAGCCGGGCGGGAAGTGAGAGTTATGGTCGAGCCGGAAAAAATTGACGACGCGCTTTCCGATCAACTGGCAAGTGACATCGCTCAAAAAATTCAAGCCGAAATGGAGTACCCGGGACAAATCAAAATTACGGTGATCAGAGAATATCGCGCTGTCGATTACGCGAAATAGGAAGGGATTTGAGTTTGAAAAAAAAAGAGATCAACGTTCTCTTTATCGCTGATATCATTGGCAAACCAGGATTGGAGATTACTTCGAGCCTTATCGCTCATTTGAAAAAAAAACACCGCGTTGATTTATGTATTGCCAACGGTGAAAATGGTGCCGCAGGAAAAGGTCTCTCGGATAATATTGCCAAAACGTATTTTTCCTTAGGAATCGATGTTATCACCTCCGGTAATCATATCTGGGATAACAGGAACTTCCATACCTTTCTGGCGATGAATAATAACGTCCTGCGTCCGTATAATTATCCCGAAGATAATATCGGACGCGGATACACCATCGTCAATATCCTCGATCAAATCCCGGTACTCGTTTTGAATTTGCAGGGAAAAACATTCATGTTCCCGATTGATTGTCCGTTTCGGGCGGCGAATGAGGTTATTGACAAATACAAAGATAAAATAAAAATTTTCATCATCGATTTTCACGCGGAAGCCAGTGCCGAGAAAATGGCACTTGGCTGGTATCTGGATGGAAAAGCCAGTGCTGTTATCGGTACGCATACGCACGTACAAACTGCTGACGAACAAATATTGCCCAGGGGAACAGCGTACATCACAGATGCCGGCATGACAGGACCTTTCGATTCGGTGATCGGTATGAAAAAACAAATTGCCATCCAGCGCTTCCTCAAACAAATCCCGATTCGCTATCAACCGGCAACCGATAATGTCCGGTTGTGTGGGGTGCTAATTTCAATTAATGTCGAAACCGGTAAAGCAAGTTCAATTCAGCGGCTGCAATTGCCGTAATTCAAACGCACCCCCTGTTCGAATTCATCACCACAATTATCAGTTAGTTTATACCCAAATTTTAAAAAATAACAAATGATCAAAGTCGGAATCATTGGTGCCAGCGGTTACACCGGCGGCGAATTGCTTCATCTTCTGGCAAACCATCCTCAAGCAGAGGTGTGCTACATAACCTCCGAGCGCGCGGCAGGGCAAGATGCGGGGGAGCTTTTTCCGGGATTATACCGTTATAATCGCCTGAAATTCACACCCCTCGATGAAAAAGAGTTGCCGGCGCTGGATATTTTTTTTCTTTGCCTGCCACACGGAAAGTCTATGGCAGTCGCCAAAGAGCTGATCAAATCGCCCGTTCGAATTGTTGATTTCAGCGCTGATTTTCGGTTGCGAGCTGTTGCAGAATTCGAGAAATGGTATAATCAACCACATCTGGCACCGGAGTTATGCAACAATGCCGTGTATGGCTTGACCGAAATATTCCGCGAGCAAATTCGCACAGCGAAACTGGTTGCCAATCCCGGATGCTACCCCACATCGGTGCTGCTCCCGCTCATTCCACTTCTGCGCGCCGGATTGGATATTTCACCGGACATAATTGTCGATTCAAAATCAGGCGTATCCGGCGCCGGTCGCAATCCCGGATTGAATGGCATCTTTGCAGAAGCCAATGAAAATTTCTCGGCATATAAAATCGCTCGAAGCCATCGGCATCTCCCTGAAATTGAAGAAAAACTCAATTTATTTGCCAGCAAGCAGATCCGCGTCACTTTTTCTCCGCACTTGCTCCCGGTGAATCGAGGTATTTTGAGCACGATCTATCTTTCGTTTTCGAATCCCGCATCTGATTCTCGCATCACAGAAATCCTCGAACTAGCCTACCAAGATGAACCTTTTGTCCGAATCTGCAAACCAGGCGAATTGCCACAATTGACACAGGTACAGCGCTCGAATCGGTGCGATATCGGAATCCACATGTATAATAACGGAAAAAACGCGATTCTGATCTCCTGCATCGACAATCTGGTTAAGGGAGCCAGCGGACAGGCGATTCAAAATATGAATTCGCTTTTCAATCTGCCTGAATCAACAGGATTGCCAATAGAAGGAGAAATTGTTTGATAAAAAAAACGCTCATAAAATTAAGCGGCAAATTAATCGATAATGATATCTTCATGGAACTCATTGAGGACTTGCATTATCTGAGAAAAGCAAATCATTCGCTGGCATTGGTACATGGCGGTGGTAAAATTATCACGCAATACCTGGATTCGCAGCAGATCGCTTCAAAATTTATCGATGGACTGAGGGTGACGGAGAGCGACGCAATTAAAATTGTGGAAATGGTTCTGGCAGGGCTGATCAATAAACAACTCACCAGGTGGTTGAATGCCGCAAATATTCCTGCTGTCGGGATATCAGGCAGCGATTTGAATTTAATCGAGGCGTGCATGATTAAGCCGGAATTAGGGCATGTCGGCAGGGTTGAAAATATCAATCCTCAAATTGTCGATCTCTTTTGGAAAAATAACCTATTTGCAGTCATTGCCCCGACAGGCACCACTGCTCAGGGCGACTGTCTCAATATCAACGCAGATATGTCGGCAGGCGCCCTTGCATGCGCTCTCAGCGTCGATAATTTGATATATTTCACTGACGCCAATGGTGTATTGATAAACGGGAAAAAAATCGATACGCTTTCAGCGATGGCAATTCCGGAATTCATCAGCAAAGGAATTGCCAGTGAAGGCATGATTCCCAAACTCGAGGCATGCAAAATCGCGAAGGAAAGTGGAATTTCCAAAATTAAAATTGCGCGCTGGGCTGGCAAAGGCTCGCTGCTGGAGGCACTTGGCTCTGAAAACATCGGAACCGAGATTATTTGAGGCGAATCTATTATGGAACAAAAAGCTAGCGATTCTGTACAAGTATATCAATAAAAAATCAGTAGATAGAAATGGTTGTCTCAATCATTTATGTCTGGTAGGCAGCAAAATTTAATTTAGCGAATTTGAGGAATTGAAATGGGAGGGGAAATTATTCTACGGAAAGCCAGAGTGGAAGACGCCACGAAGATGGTGAATTTAATCAATCACTATGCCAAACAGGGCATTATGTTGCCCAAATCATTGAGCAGGCTGTATGAAAACATCCGCGATTTTTCGATTATCGAATCCGACGGAAATCTGATCGGGTGTGGGGCGCTGCATATTTATTGGGAAAACCTGGCTGAATTGCGCTCGCTCGTAATCGAACAGAATGATCAGCATAAAGGATACGGAAAAAAGCTTGTCACTTATCTGCTCAAAGAGGCTCAGGAATTTAATATCAACGTCGTGTTTGCGCTTTCCTTTAAACCTGAATTTTTTAAGAAAATAGGCTTCCACGAAGTAGAAAAAGAATCGCTTCCGCACAAAATCTGGAAGGATTGTCTGGATTGTCCGCACTTTCCCAATTGTAATGAAACCGCCCTGAAAATCGAATTAAACAAACAGGCAAAATGAATACAACAGAACGCGAACAGCGATACGTATTTCAAACATACAAACGCTTCCCGCTGAAAATTGCACGCGGCAAAGGCGTTTTTGTGGAGGATGAGCATGGAAAGCAGTATCTCGATTTCCTGACCGGAATCGCCGTCAATGCACTGGGTCATTGCCATCCGGCGATAACCGATGCAGCATGCGCACAACTTCGGCAATTGAGTCATACCTCGAATTTGTATTATACGGAGCCAATGCTCAATCTCGCTCAAAAGTTGGTGGAGCGCTCCGGTATGGGCAAGGTGTTCTATGCCAATAGCGGAGCCGAAGCCAATGAAGCCGCCATCAAATTAGCCCGCAAGTTCCATCCTGAAAAATGGGAGATCATCTGCTGCCAGCAATCGTTCCACGGACGCACACTCGCTACGATCACCGCCACCGGTCAACCAAAATACCAGAAGGGGTTTGAACCGCTGGTTCCCGGATTTCATCACGTTGAATTCAACAATATCACCGCTCTGGAAGCCGCAATTTCCGAGCAGACGGCTGCAATTATGATCGAGCCAATTCAAGGCGAAGGCGGCGTTATAATTCCGGATAAAGACTATCTTAAACAAGTCAGACAATTGTGTGATCGCTACAATATTTTGATGATCCTGGATGAAATTCAAACCGGATGCGGTCGCACCGGCAAGTTCTTCTGCTTCGAATATAGCGGAATTTTGCCGGATATAGTAACACTGGCAAAAGCGTTGGGAGGCGGCTTGCCGATTGGCGCATGTCTAGCCACAGACATGGTAGCCTCAGCGTTCAATTATGGCGATCATGCTGCCACATTTGGTGCGAATCCGGTTTGTTGTGCCGCCGGCTTGGCGTTTATCGATGTTCTCGAAAAGGAAAATTTGCTCGAAAAGTGCCGGGAATCAGGACAATATATTTTGCAGCAATTTAACGCGATGCTCAGCGACAACCCGCTGGTTAAGGAAATTCGAGGTTTGGGTCTGATGATCGGAATCGAATTGAATGCGGATATTGCCCCCCAAATAGTCATGAATTGCCTGAAAGAAGGTTTACTCATCGGCTCAGCGGGCGAGAAGGTCGTTCGGATGTTACCGCCTTACATCATTACGAAAAATCACATCGACCATGCGTGCGATATCTTGTTGCGTGCTTTTAAGCGTGATTAGCAAATGCCACAAGTCAACCTGCCGATTTAGATCGTATTATCTCCGAAGAAAAATATATATGTTCGTAACATTCGCTTCCACCCCACTCTCTTGCTTTCGACTGACGGCTTAAATTTATAAAATACTTACGCAATCAGAAACGTACCACAGCCAAAATGAGGAAGTTTGCCAATATGCAGAATTGAGGCGAGTTCGAGATAGGGAACGATTGAAGAGGGTATAGACGCGAATCGCTGGCTTCCGAGCCACCTTCCGGGCCAACTCGCCGGAGCAGGTCGCATGTTGCTGGTTACGAACGGAATAGTTGATGCTTTTTCATAATTTTCAAGGAATTTTTCGCGATCGGATTCGTCCAGCAGCTTAAGCCCGTTCAGACGCCGGCTACTGAGCTCACGCATTCTCAATGCCAACTCGATGAATAATCTTGCCATGGTTGGCGCATTTTTTTCTGCCAGCGGCGGCAGCTTACCATCGATCAAAAATCCGGTTTCTTCCGGTGAAATACCGCCGAATTCATACGGTGTTAACCAGACGAGGTTTCTGAAGCGGGCTCTCACATTTGGTTTTAATTGCAAGCCTTCCAGCCATTGCGTGGGTTTTGCCTGGTAGCGCAAATTCAATCGTCCATCCTGAACGATTGGCTCCCATTGATGCCCCCGCGCTATGAATACACTTTGGATATCGAAATGACCCCAGATTCGATTTCGCCTGTTCCATTTTGGATTCGTTGTATAACTAGCTTCTTCCATCGCAGGCAAAATCACTTCTAAAAACATACCATGATCTGCATGCTCACCAAAAAGCTTCAATTCCCATATTATCAATTCATTCCGGCTAAATGTCCGCTTCGATGGATAAACAAATAGCACCGAGTGCAGGGGCCACGAAATATCCGGGACAGGTATCCTGGTTGAATTGTTAGTCTGTGCTCTTTTTCGCAGATGCTCTTCCAGAGGTGCTATTGCCTTTCGCCAGGGACCGAGTTCTTTGGTAGGCAAACGATTGGCGATAATCGAACCGATCACCATGGACAAATCAAGCGAGAAAAACCGCGGAAAAAATGCCAGAGAGCTGTTTACGCGCCATACTATCAGGTATCGATTAAAATGGAGTTTGTTTATGAAGGATAACATCAGACCTCAACGGCAATAGATATAATTTCAATAAAAATAATGATGATAATATTTTCAATTCGCAACTAATTTTACTGGATTA
>JAFGMA010000355.1 GCA_016927835.1 Candidatus Zhuqueibacterota bacterium
ATCTTTTCAGTGCTTAACCTCATGGGATTGCTTCGCTGCACTCCGTTTCGCTCGCAATGACATGAAAGTTCAATTTGTGCCCGTGCATAGTATAGCACACCGATTTGACGGATTTGACAGATGAAAACGGATTTTTAATCGTAAGGAAAAAAGGCGTTTAAAATTTGATTGAAATGAAATAATGTATAGAAAAATATCCGTTTAAATCCGTTTCATCCGTTTCATCCATTCAATCCGTGTTCTTGTTTTGCTAATGTGCTATAAAAGATGGAAAAAAATGAAAAATGATTGAAGTCAAAATAATTAGCGGCAGAACCTGATTGCCAATAAAATAGGAGGGAATTTTTGGAATTAAAAAGATACAATTGGCAGCAACTGCTGTCAAGCGATCTGGCAATTCTCGCTTATATTTCAATTATAAAGCTGCTCATTCATTTTTTTACAAACAACCACTACGGCTTCCATCGGGATGAATTCCTTTATATTGCCATGGGGAAGCATCTCGCCTGGGGATATCTCGAGCTTCCGCCTGCCCTTGGGGTGATTTCATTTCTGACACAAAATCTGATCGGCGATTCAATTTTCGCGATTCGTCTATTCCCCGCTGTCGCCGGCGCGCTGCTGGTTTTCTTCAGCGGGCTGCTGGCGCGTGAACTGGGCGGCGGGCGATTCGCGCAAATCCTGGCTGCGGGAGCGGCGCTGTTATCTCCCGCTTTCCTGCGCTCCGCGACGCTATTTCAACCGGTGGTTTTCGACCAGTTGTATTGGGTTCTGGGGGTATTCTTTCTGGTCAAAATTCTCAAGGAAAATAAACTGAAGCACTGGATTGCGCTGGGACTGGTTTCGGGTATCGGTTTGATGAATAAATATACCATGCTCCTCTTCGGATTCGGATTGTTCCTGGGATTGCTCATCACGCCCCAACGAAAACTTTTGCTTTCAAAATCACCCTGGTTGTCCGCCGCACTGGCATTCGTGATTTTTCTGCCAAATTTGATCTGGCAATATGCCCATGAATTTCCTTTCTTCGATTTTATCAGGGTGCTCAGCGCCCGGCAATTTGTCTATGTCGAACCACTGGGATTCCTGGCGGGACAACTCGAAAACAATATCCATGCCCTGCCCATCTGGATAACCGGTTTATTGTGTCTGTTTTTCGCCAAAGCTTTCAAGCCATTCCGCGCCCTCGGATGGATGTATTTGACTTATATTGCGGTCCTGCTGTTTGCCAGGGGGAAAGCCTATTACCTGCTTCCTGCTTACCCCATGCTGTTTGCTGCGGGAGCGGTTGCGATTGAGAAATATATCATTGAAAAGCGTCGAGTCTGGCTTAAGCCGGTCCTTGCCGGATATATGGTTTTAATAAGCTTCATCGCGATCCCATACGGCTTGCCGATTTTGCCCGTGGAGATGCTGATACGCTACGCTGGTTTTATGGCGGATAAGGTCGGTTTTGCCGGTCCGCTGATCTGGGAAAATGCAAAGCGGCATGATCTGCCGCAGGATTACGCCGATATGTTCGGCTGGGAAAATCAGGTTGCCACGCTCGCCCGGGTGTATCATTCGCTTTCACCTGAAGAAAAAGAGCAGTGCGTCATTTTTGCCGCGAATTACGGCGAAGCCGGTGCAATCGAGTATTTCAGTAAAAAATACGAACTACCAGGGGCAATCAACGTGAACGGCAGCTTTTATACCTGGGGACCCGGCGAGCTCCCGGGTGACGTTTTGTTGACGATCGGTTTGCGGGATGATGTGCTGGAAAATTGGTACCAAAATGTTTTGCAGGTGGCAACTGTCACCCATCGATATGCCCGGGAAACTAACGTTGCGGTTCATCTGGCGCGAAAACCGGTGACCACTTTGCAGGAAATCTGGCAGCAGCTTGAAAAATATCGATTTTAGCGGCGAGAGTTGGTGCGCGGCTGATGCCTGCAAATTTATACTCATTATGGATTAAACTGCAACACATCTGTCATTCAGGAGGAATCTTTTATATTTCGCACTAGGATGTTAATTTTTTTATGTTACGTACCCGCAAAAAGATTCTTCCAGAATGACAAGCACTCGGCTTAAAATTTTAGACGGGATTTACATGATAAGCAGGATGGTATTTATCGTGTCCATCCTGTTATCCTGTCGAATATCTTTTGCGTCGTCAACTTTTGAAATTCCAGTATTATATCATTGAATTATAATTTCGAATCAGGAGTATATCCTTTGAAAATTACAATCCTTGACGGAACGCCGGACTCCGTGCATGAGGCGCTGGACCGATACCTTAAAAACCTGGTGAATGCGTTGCAAACCAGGCATGTCGTGACCCGGATCGCCTTGAACGCATTAAATATTCAATTTTGCACCGGTTGCTGGAGTTGTTGGTGGAAAACGCCCGGCGAGTGTGCGATCAAAGACGATTCACATGAAATCTGCCGCCAGGTTATTCATTCAGATTTTGTGGTATTAGCGTCACCGGTCATTATGGGATTCCCCAGCGCGCTGCTGAAAAAAACGCAGGATAAATTGATTCC
>JAFGMA010000356.1 GCA_016927835.1 Candidatus Zhuqueibacterota bacterium
AATTGTTTTTCCCGCATCTTTTAAGGGAGAATCCACCATACTGCCTTATATGCTTAAAACGGTCACAAAATAAACTTTTCAAGCATTAATTCTGAGAAAAATAATTAGAACGACAACGATCATATCGGGTGATTTGAAATCCCTTTATGGATTTCAAATCACGCATCGCATAAAGGCGATGCACTCCAAGTTGGTCAAATTATGCCCGTTTGAAGTATAAATGGATTCCAGATCCACGAACCTCGGGAATTATAAGGAAGATTTTCGGATAGGCTCAAAACCTGGAACTACTTCCTTGATGAGCTTTGGGGATAAATATTATCGTGATTCAGATCGGGGAAAAAAATATGGGCTTTGGATTCAGGCACTATAAAAATGCATAATCATAGCGATACAATGGTTAAAATCGTTAGGCGGGTAAATTATGACAGCCAATTCTGATATCGTTTCCAATCCAATAAAAAAAAATTCAAAATGCATAAAAATATATTGCATTTTAAAAATAAATTTATAAATTATTACCTTCTTTTGAATAGACGAAATGGTCAAAAGTATTCAAACTGCAAACATGTTTTGCGGGATTGATACAAGAGAGTGCATACGAGTTGGAAATATAGCCAGCTCTAGATATTTTCCCACCCCAACCGCGCATCACTACACCAGAGCTTTTGCTGAACCGAACATACTCCAGAGCGTAATGTGATCGTATTTTGCTTTTGAACCACAGAATTATTGACGATGCAAAACACAATCAGGGAAAAACAACAAGGTTAATCAATTTATTATGGTTAAAAATGAAAAAATCGCCAGGGCAATTTTCGCCAAATGCTTGCAGTTGCAAAAAGGAGAATGTTGCCTGATAATTTCGGATGAGAATCGTAGAGCGTTTGCCCAGATGCTTTTCACTTCAATCCACAAGTATGGCTGCAATCCAGTTCTGGCAGAAGTGATGTCACCAAAGCGCTATGGGGATGAACCACCGAAAGCGCTCATCGAGGCAATGCGACATGCGGACGCGGTCATCCTGACAACTGAATTTCCGCTCATCCACAGGCAAGTCCGCGTTACGGGATTTAAAACCAGAATATTGACAATCTCGACTATTGATACCAACACGATTGAACGATTAATCAGCGCCGATTATAGCAAAATAAAAGAGCGTACGCAAAAGATGGCGGACATCTTTACAATTGGCAAACGCTTAACGATCACCACGCCGGCGGGCACTAATCTGACAATGTCTATTGCGAATGTCAAAGGCAAGGTGAATTCAGGTGTCGCCACGGATAAGGGTCAATTTTCGAGCCTTCCGGGTGGCGAAGCATATCTCTCGCCGGTTTCCGGTAGTGCCCAGGGAAAAGTTGTTATTGACAGGTCATTGGATTTTATTGGCTTGTTAAATGAACCCTTGACGCTATCGGTCAAGGATGGCGTCATCGTTAAAATATCAGGCAACAAAGAAGCCCAGAATTTCAGACGAATAATCAAGCCTTATGGTCAGAACGCGAGAAAACTCATCGGAGTCGGCGTGGGTACAAATGACAGGGCTAAACCAGGTCTTTCAGTGGGTGAGGATAAAAAATCCATCGGAACGGTTCATATTACAATCGGCAATAATACATTTTATGACAAAACCCGCAGACTACCCGCGCGCATCGATGGTGTGTTACAAAATGCTTCGCTTTCAATCGATGGCAGGCAAATCATCAAACACGGCGAGATTCCCATTTTCCATCCTTAAGCTGCTCTTCTGTTATCAGACTGACTTTTGAACCAACCGGAAATCAGGTTTCCTGCTCACGCACACAATTATCGCATTGATCATTCAGACAAAATCGCTTATACAAATGGATCAATCCCTGCTGTTTTTGGGCACTATTGATCAGGCGTCGACTTGAGGCACTCGCGGGGAACATTTTCTTTTTCATTTCCCTGGTTATTGAATTTTCCGCGGCTGGCGGATAGCGCCTGTAAATTTCTTTCATCCTGGTCAACAAAACCCCGTCCTCTGTTTCCTGGGCATACAGATAAAAAACGGGCAGCAAGCTGTTTATCACGATATCGCGGGCGCGGTTGGGTCCGATGATGTTCAGCATCTTTTGAAGGTCTTGTTTCCTGGCAGACGCATCGAATTTGAAGTGCCGTTCCCAATAACCGGTTGCCTCGCAGAGCAAGCAGTTCTCAAACTCTCGGATCAAGGCTTCGGGATCATCGTAAAGCCCGTGCAAAATCCGGAGCAGTGTTTTCAAAATACCATCATTATAAAAGCGCACCAACAAAATACACATTCCAGCCAGACGCCGCGTCGGAAAATTTTGGGGACGCAGGCGAAAGAACTGCCATTCATCGGTTTTCATAGGCATAATGCCAATGCGATGCCAGTAGTCTTCCCAGATTTCCCTCAGCGTTTGAATGTATGATTGTGTTTCTTCGTCAATGCAATCCAGAGTAGATTGGCTTTTGCCGGGCAATAATCCTGCGGCGCCGAAAAGAACACCCTCACATAAACTCGATTTATCTCGTTTCGATACCATGCTGAGCTCTCGAAAGATGAATTCCACGGGCAATCGGTTTGCCAGTTTGCGAAACGGGATCTGATTCTTCGAATATCCAAGCCCTTCCATCAAACCACGGTAGAGGATTTGTTCCCATGAATCATGGGCACGCTGCTCCTTGAATGCCATCACTTTTAGATTCAATCGCATCATGCCGGCACGCTCAATCCAGCGCAGCCTGTCATCTGCTTTTTTCAGACTCAAGGGACAATCGTTAAAATCCGGCTGGATTTTGCCGGTGCTTATATTGTATTGCTCGTAAAGCTCACCCAGCGGCTGCCTTAAATTTGGCACCAATTCCAGCAGCGGTATTTTCACACCATCTTCTCGAGTGGTCGTTTGTGTCTGCGCATCGTGCGTTAATACCACGTGCAAAATCACCGTGTTATATTTCTGATCGAGATGATGTTTGTGCTGAATCCAGTTGGATGCAACCAGATGAATTTCAATCGCTCCTGAGATGATTTTGCTATCAATATCCAGGCTGACATTCTTGTAATCGGGTCCCCCATCAAAGTTTCTTTCGCCCCGATAAATCAGGCGACAGGATCGTCCGTCCTGCAGTTTAACGTCATTATCGATCAATGATTTGTTGTCCCAGAGCCAGTATAGAAAATCTTCGGAATAGGTGCTTTGTGGGATCATATTGGTTTCCATGTACTTAGAATTCGCTCAATTCACTTGCGCCAGCTTCGCCATTGAAGGATGGCAGCAAAATTTAAAATGGAAAATCAATTAAATTTGCGACTGGGTTTTCAGAAAATAAATGCCCCGCCAACATTACGTTGCGGGGCATTATCATAGATGCGCTATTGGCTAAATAAATATTTCAAAGGCAACCTTTTTAAAGCCAACCGAAAATCCGCATGCGTCTTTGCGTAATCCATACATTGACCTACACGGTTTATGTTTAGAGAAATGTTCGGGGATTACGAATGCGGCTTCTCAAGGTCGAACTATATTACTACTTTCCGGTTTTTTTCGAAGGCATTTCCTCTATTGCAGCTTCAGCTTCGCTGATTTCTTCCTTCTCTTTCTCTTCCTCTTTTTCTTTTCCAACTTCGTCAAGTTCCTGTTTCTTCGCTTCTAACTGTTTTTCATACTCCCTGACTTTATCAATCAATTCCTTCACTTTTGCGTCGCCAGCGACATTTGCGTTTTCATTATCTGAAACCAGGTGATAAACCTGCCCGCCCAACGCAGAGAGCGTTTTTTGAAGGTTTCTTTCGATGCCCATGATTTCGATTTTAATTTTACCAACTTTGGATAATTCCTCCGTTTTTTCGGCAACGACTGTTGCTCCCTGTTTGACAAAGCCTTTCAAATCTTCCCAAAATTTAGACATTTTGAATCCTCCTCAGATTAGTTGAGTTTTTCTTTCAATGGCAATGACTTTTTCAATCATTGATTACCATCGAATCATTGCGCCCGAGAAAAAAGCTGCAATTCGGGGCGCATTTCTAATGATAATTCGAATTTTCATTTTTCAGGTTAATTTTGGTTGCAGCGAATTACTAGTATACGAACACAATCCATAGATACACGTAAACCACCGGTGCGGCTAAAAAAAGGCTATCGAATCGGTCGAGAATACCGCCGTGTCCCGGCAAGATACTTGATGAATCCTTGATTCCGACATCCCGTTTGAATAGCGATTCGACCAGGTCACCGAGTTGCCCGATGGAACCGCCAATCGCTGCAATAACCATCAAGTGAACCAGGGATGTATCTTTGAATAATATAAGATGAATCAGGTAGCCCGTCAATAGCGCGAAAATGAAACCCGCGACGGCTCCTTCAACTGTTTTATTAGGACTTACGCGCTCAAAAAGCTTGTGTCGTCCGATCCAGGAGCCGATAAAATATGCCGCCGTATCACAAATCCACACGCTGACAAGCATTGCCAGAATCCAATGTGCCCCGCGTGGGTAATCCTGATTGAGTTCCCGGGGCAATTCTCGAATTAAAATCATAAAGCTGAACAGCGACGCCGGGTAGATCAAACCGAAGATAGTGGTTGCGGCATTGAGCAACGGCTCTTTGCGATTTCTGAATAATTCGATCAATAAAATAACAATGATCCCGGCAAGCAGAACCACCCAAAATAGTTTTACGCCCTTGTAATAAAATGTTGCAGGCAGAATGATCCCGATGAGTAATCCAACTATTTTTTTCGGGCTGACATGTTTGGATTCTGTCATCTGGTAAAGCTCGAACTGAGACAGGCAAATAATGGTTGCAATGAGCAATGCAAAAGGTTCTCTTCCCCAAAGGACTAAAAACAGAATTGCCGGTATACCAACCACAGCAACAAGTACACGAACGCCAAGTTGTTTGAATTTCAACTTTCCTTTTCCTCCCTGGTATCAATATGTCAGACAAAGCTCGCGGTTGCGGATTTATATCGCTCAAACAACTTCCAGTTGCCCGGTAAGTTGAGATATCCGGGAAATCCTGTTAGCGATGCAGTAGTTTTCCAATGCCTGAAGCATGTCGAAACAGGCGCGTGGCGCCACGAAATTGACAGTCCCGATTTGAATAGCCGTGGCTCCAGCCAGCATAAATTCGATGATATCCTCGCCATTCATTATTCCGCCCATCCCGATGATGGGAATTTTGACGCGCTGGTATGTTTCTAATACCTTTGCCAGCGCAATCGGTTTGATAGCCGGACCTGAGAGCCCGCCATAAGTGGTTGCGATCCGCGGTTTGCGTGTTTGAATATCAATCGCCATTGCGCGAATGGTATTAATCAGCGACACCGCATCTGCCCCGGCATCTTCCACCGCACAGGCAATATTGCCAATTTCGGTAACATTTGGCGTCAATTTTACGATCACTGTTCTGGCGGTAAGTTTCCTGATCGACCGGGTTAGCTCGTATGCGCTCTGTTCGACGGTTCCAAATGCCATTCCACCCTGCTTCACATTTGGACAGGAAATATTGATTTCGTAGCCATCGATGCCACCTGCCGATTCCAGGCGTTCAACCACTGCGATGTATTCTTCAATGCTGCTTCCGGCGACGTTTACCAGGATAACGGTATTGAATTGGTTCAGGAATAGAAGTTTTTCGCGGATGAACCGTTCAACGCCGACATTGGCAAGACCAATTGAATTCAGCATTCCGGCGGGCGTTTCCGCGATCCTCGGAGGCGGATTGCCTGCTCTCGGATGAAGCGTAATCGCTTTGGTAACCAGCCCTCCCAGACTATTTAAATCAATTAATTCGGCACACTCTTCACCGTAGCCGAACGTGCCGGAGGCGGGGATGATTGGATTTTTTAGGACCAGCTTTCCGATTTTCACCGAAAGATCAACCAGGTATGACCACCTCCTCCGCATTAAAAATCGGTCCGTCTTTGCAAACTAATTTGTATGATTGCTCAACGCCTGTTGGCTTCGGAACTGCTGCTGCGCAGCCGACACAAATGCCCATTCCGCAAGCCATGTATGTTTCCAGCGAAAGTTGGGCGGGAATCCCCCATTGCCTGGAAATTGCCTGAATTTCGCGGAGCATCTCCGGGGGACCACATGCGAGGATAATCGTGTGCGACAATTCCGCCGCAGCCTGCCTTTTTAAATAAGACACTAGCGGCGTGGTAATCAGTCCCTTCTCTCCCAGCGAACCATCCTCAGTTGAGATAATCAGCGGTATTTCAAGCGCGGCAAATTCATCCATACAAGCAAGTTGGTTTTTGGTTCGAGTGCCGTAAAATCCCGTTATAGATCGTTTTCTTTCACGGAGATACTGGCTCACGAAGCAGAACGGCGCGATTCCCAATCCGCCGGCTACAAATATCGTATGCGAATCTTTGGAATCGAGCGCAAATCCCTTGCCCAGCGGTCCGAGAACGCTTAAAAAATCCCCGGGACTGACTTGGGATAAAGTCCGGGTTCCTGTTCCTCTGACATCGAATAGCACCTCTATCCAGCCTTGCTGTGCGTCCACGCGATGAATTGAGAAGGGTCGACGCAACAGGGGTGTCACAGAGTCCGATGTTCTCACATTTACGAATTGCCCGGGCACTGATTCTCGAGCTAGTTCAAAATTTTCAAGTCGAATGCGATAGGTGCGTTCCGCGCAGTTTTCGTTCTTCAGTACTTTTAATTTGCTATCGTTCAATTTCACCTGTCAGGATGATTTATTTCCATCATTTTGCCGGGAAGGCTCCGGATGCTCTTGTGGTGGTTTTTTCTCCGGATTCGTTTTTTTCTTTTCGATTGTTTGAGTTGCGCCCGCGTCGATTGAATCTGGCGGCATGATAGTGCTTGAATCGGCTTTGTGAACGGGTGCCATCGGTGTCGGCGCATCCACCGCAGCGGAATCCTTTTTAGAATCAATCAGTGATGGTTCGAGAATATCTTTTTCAACGGTTCCGAGCGAATCCCCGGCTATGGTTTTAAGCGAGTCGCTTCCTGATTGTGATAATGAATCGGCGCCTATTTTTGCCAGTGAATCGGCTTTCAGTTGTTTCAATTTTTCCGCTTCTATTCGCTCCAGTTCTTTTTTTGCTGCATCGAGCTTTAATTTGGCTTTTTTAGCGAACTCAGTATCGGGATATTTTTCAACGAGTTGATTAAAAATGTCCTTTGCTTTTTCATTTGAATTGAGTTCTTGATCGTAAAGATAGCCAGCCACATAAAGCGCCCTTGCGGCAACACTTGATTCAGGATATTTCTGTTCGATTTCGAGGTAACTATCTGCGGCTTTCGAGTACTTCTTCTCGTTGGTCAATAAAGGCTCCACCCGGTAAAATTCCAGCGTAGCCGGATCTTTTTCTTCGATGATTGGCGGCAATCCGAGAATTTGACGCGCTTTTTTCGCCTGCGCCGATTTCGGATACGTATCAACCAGGCTTTGATATATCGAATCGGCTGATAAGCTATCGTGGTAAACTTCGTCATAGATGTATGCCATTGAGTACATGATATAAGGAACGACGTTTGCCATGCTGGTATCTGCCGGTTCGTCTAACAAGCGTCCGAAATAGCTGAGCGCGGAATCGTACAGCGCAAATTTGAAGAAATATAATTCTGCAATAGCGAGCATATTTTTCTTCAAATTATTTTTCTCCAGTTTGGGGATTCTGGCTTTCATTTTAGGTCGCGGTGAATACCGGTCTTCATCATTTTTTTTGCGGAGTTCTTCTTCTTCATCCTCGAATCGCTCATCACGCAACCGTTCTTCCGAGACAAATCCAAAGCGCTGCAAATCGGCAACGTTGACTGTGTCTTGTATGCCCCAGCGTCTGCTAAAGACTAATCCGCTTCCCCATTCATCAGGTTTTTTATTCCACAAGGTATCCAGACGCAGCGAATCCGCCAGGAGTGAATCTGCAAGCAGGGTATCGGGCAGCGGAATGAATGGCTTGGTCGTTCGGAAGCGAACCAATTGGCGAATTGCCTTCCTCACCTTCAGCCTGAAGCGCGTGGTGTCATCCAGCGTTTCTTCATTTGTAAATTCAAGATCGATACTCGATTGACGTCCCGTTGTCTGCATTTTGATCACTTCTTTCAGGCTCAACAATTCAACGATATCCTCCATTCGCAGGTTAGCGGTATCGACAACCGCTGTATTACGATACTGGGTTTTCGCTTTATCGTAATTGGCATAGGCGCTATCATAATCACCGTAATTATATTCGTAGATTCTGCCCAGGTGATAATATGCTTTTGCAGCCGCCTCGGTGCGCGGATGCTCCTCGATGACGGAATAATACCATTCCATTGCTTCTTTCAGGTTGTCGGATTTGTTGATGCATTGCGCCATTTCAATTTTCGCGTCTTGCCAACATTCATCATAAGAATCTTTACCCAGCAGATCGGAAAGCAATTTCATCGCTGCCGGGTAATCATGAAGCCCCTGATAGCAGCGCGCCATATTTGCCATCGCCGCATTTTCTGTCTCTTCATCGTAGCTGTATTTGCGCGCAACCTGAAATCCCTCCAGTGCTTTTTGATATTCAAAAAGCTTCAAATAGCTCTCGCCTTTGAGGAAACCGGCACGGTACTTGATTTTTTTATCTTTGATTTTTTCAATAGCGATATCGAATTCCTGGGCGGCGGAGGCAAAATCTTCGCTTTCGAAATAGAGTTCACCGATTAGCAATAAGCCTTCATCTTTAATTTTCTGGTCCGCGCTTGAATTGATGATTTGTCTCAAAACAGTCTTTGCATTCTCAAAATCCTGCAACCGCGCATAAGACTTTCCCAACCAGAGTCTGGCTTCCGGGACAAATTCGCTATTTGGATCATATTCCATCAATTCATTAAATTTGCGAACCGCTTTATGATACTCTTCTTTATAGAAAAAGCATTGTCCGAGCAGCATCAGCGCGTCATCTACGTATTTGCTTTTAGGATAAAACTCCAGAACCCTCGAAGCCTTTTCAATTGTTTTCTCATAATTTTGATTCTCTGCTGTCGTCGGCTTATCGGTTCGACGCTTCTCGCGTTCCTTGGCTGCTAATTTAAAATATTTTTTCGCGTTATAAAACGTATTATAATAAGCGCAGCTTGTTAATAAAAGGAAGAGAATCAAGAAGTTGGTTGTGATGAGGCGTACTTTCATATAAAAACCATTCTGTCAGTTAAGAAAAATTTGGGCAAGAACAAAGTTTTGCCGGTTTTTATCAGTTCAATCCGGTTGAAAATTAATGATGTACGATGGATCGACTAACCAAGCGACAAATTATCCCTGGTTCTTTCGAATTTCTTTAGTCATTTTAACCAGTTGTGGCAATATATCTCCTGATTTGCCAATGATCGATTCATCAACAAGTTCGGTAATGACGGTGGATTCGGTATTAATTTCAATTGTAAACGCACCAGATCTTTTTCCATATAGTGGTAATGAAGCGGCTGGTTGTACAAGTGCCGACGTACCAATGCACAGAAAAACATCACACCGTGCGCTGGCGGCAGCGGCACGTTCAAGGATACCACTCGGCAGGCATTCCCCGAACCACACAACATCCGGTCGTATCAAGCCACCGCATTCACAATATTGTAAAGCATCCTTTTTTACGACGTCTTCATCCGTCAAAATAGTGCTGCAATCAACGCATCGGCTGCGCCAAATGTTCCCATGCAGTTCGAGTAGATTTCGGCTCCCTGCGAGCTGATGCAAATTATCCACATTCTGGGTGATCAGTGTGAATTGTGGAAATATGCTCTCCATTTCCACCAATGCATAGTGCCCCGGATTGGGCTTCACCCGGGAAATCAGTTCCCGCCGATAGCAATACCATTCCCAGACCAATTTTGGATTGTTAATAAAAGCATCAAAATTTGCCAGCTCTTCCGGGCGATATTTGCGCCACAGTCCATTTTCGCCGCGAAATGTCGGAACCCCACTTTCGGCGGAGATTCCCGCACCGGTGAGAACTGCAATCTGTTTGGCAGATTTAACGGCGTTTTGTAATTTTTCAGAAAACATATAGTTCTGTTAAGGCGAATATTATTTTTGCGCAAGTGCCGAATAAGAGATGAGGACTGGCATTGTCATTTCTTTTTATATTTCTATCTGCGAAAGATGTTCCAATAAAAAAGGTCACGCAATTTTGCCTGACCTTTTAATTATTCAGCTCTTATCTCAATTTCCGAGATAATTAAATTTGAATTCGCACAAGTTTTATTTAACCATGGGCAAGCCATATTTTTTTGCCTTGCGATAAATCGTTGCACGACCGATACCCAGTTTTTTCGCTGTTTGGGAGATATTGCCCTCACATTCGAGCAGCGCCTGTTTCAGTGCCTCTTCTTCCAGTTTTTCAATCCAACTGGATAATGTATTGTCAGATTCATATATTTTCTTTTCTCCGAGCGAACGGATGGCGGCGGGCAAATCTTTGGCAGTTATCTCGTCGGTACTGGCAAGAACCATGGCGCGCTCAATTGCGTTTTCAAGTTCCCTTACATTACCGGGCCAATGATATGCCATGAGCAATTCCAGCGCATCGGGGTGGATACCGGTAAGGTGCTTGCCTTCCTGCTTGTTGTACTTTTTCACAAAAAATCCTGCCAGCAACGGAATATCCTCTTTTCTATCGCGAAGGGGTGGCAGCTTAATCGGAAAAACTGATATTCGATAATAAAGGTCCTCGCGAAATTCGTTCTTTTTTATCATTTCTTCGAGATCGCGGTTGGTTGCCGAAATAAAACGGACATCAACCTTAACCAGGTCATTTCCACCAACGCGCTCGAATTCTCGTTCCTGCAATACGCGCAAAACTTTCGCCTGGGTTGCCGGGCTCATCAGAGCGATTTCATCGAGGAATATGGTTCCGTTATTCGCCTGCTCAAATTTGCCGATTCGCCTGCCGGTTGCGCCGGTGAATGCGCCTTTCTCATGACCAAACAACTCGCTTTCCAAAAGCGATTCAGGCAGGGCGGAGCAATTTACAGCCACAAAATTTTTGTTTGCGCGAATTTTGCTATGATAATGCACCGCGCGTGCGATTAGCTCTTTCCCCGTGCCGCTTTCGCCTTGGATCATAACCGTCACATTGCTATCAATGACTTTTTTCAGCGATTTGAAAACTTCCTGCATGACACCGCTCTGACCGATGATGTTATCGAATTGGTACTTGTTTTGCAATTCGGAGCGCAATTCAGCCACTTCCTGCTGCAAAGCGCTTGTCCTCAGGGAATTCTTAACGGTTATTATCAATCTATCATTGGCGAATGGTTTGGGGATAAAATCGTATGCGCCCAATTTCATAGATTTCACGGCTTTCTCGATTGTCCCGTGTGCTGACATCATCACCACTGATATTCGAGGTTCATATTCTTTGATGCGCTTCAGGGTTTCGATACCATCGATGCCTGGCATTTGAATATCGAGCAGCACCAGATCCGGCAGCTCTTCCCTGACTATTTTCAAACATGCTTCACCACTGGTTGCCGTTTTTACCTCATACGACTTCTCCTTGCGGAGATTGATCTCAATCATCTTTGCTATGTTTTTATCATCATCAACGACAAGAATTTTATACATTGTTCCGGGCATATCCACTATTTGCTCCCTATGATGTTGTGTCCCAAGATGCTCTCAATTAGCTGCATATTCATATAGTAAGCATATTTCCGTCTATAATTATAATAATAATTTAATTATA
>JAFGMA010000357.1 GCA_016927835.1 Candidatus Zhuqueibacterota bacterium
AGAAATTTATCACATTTAATCAAGTCATTTTTTATGTAATTTATTAATTTTCAATTAAGTTATGTCGTAGAATTCGATCTGCACCCATTTAGTTTTACGAGGGCACTGAGCTTTTTGAATAGTGATTTCTTTTTCCGCTTCTTTGGATTGAGCATATTAAAAGGTTTCGCTTGATTTCTTAAAACAGATTGATTATATTTTATGACTAACTATTTATCAATGAATAACTAGGAGGAGGTAAAAAATGTTCGCAATTAGGTTTGAATCGACCCAAGCCCATAGAACGATTAAGTTTTCTAAACTTGCTATTTTTTTTATGGTTCTTGTCGTTTTTTCCTGTTCTTCTGATAAAAAAAGCCTTGACTATGCCGAGAAAATCTCGTTTGAGTTGCCTTCGAGTGAATATCCATTCTATCACGCTGAAATTATATTTTCCGCCGATTCCACTACCGATTTACTAGTACAAAACCTGTTTATCAATGATCGCGAAGAACGCGATTTCATAATTTATAACAATGGAGTCGAATCCTACAAAAATGAAATTTTATCGAGCAGCAATGTAGTGATTATCACCCGCTGTGACTGGCAAAGTGATGAAACCATTCAATTCAAAATTGAAGGGCAGGACTCCCGGGAAAAGCCTGCCAGCTTCAAATTCGAACATCGAACGCCTTCGGATCGAGCCGGCTACTGGAATCCGGACTGGCAACATTATTACTCATTCGTCGTGGATGAAACCCGGGGAATCGACCGCGTGAATGAGCCAATCCAGGTGGCATTGGGCATTTTCGCCGATGAAATAGCCGAGCCTGAACGCGAAATTCGGGTCATCTCTTTTGAACCGAATAACACCGGCGCAAACGCTGACGGTTACGTTTCACATCCATTTCAAATCGTCCGAACCAGTACCTGGAATGATGCCAAAATCCTTGCGATTAAAGAAACGGATCAAAAAAGCGGAAATGAAATCCATCGATATGATCCCACAACGACGGTTGAATTGCTTTTTGAGGCAGATATTAAAGCTAATGAATCAAAAGTCTTTTTGGTATTTTATGGTAATTCCAAAGCCAATACTGAAGCATTCTCAACCGATTTGAAAGTCACGGGCAAAGAACCCGGTCAACAGATTGAAAATTCATTCTACCGGTTCGAGCTTTCGCAAAACAGTGGTTCAATAGAAACCGTTACCTTAAAAGCAGAGAAACCGTATCTTTTTGAGCATAAACTCGAAACCAACGGTGCGGTTCATTGGAATCCCGGAATTTATGCACCTCCCATGCCCTGGGTTCACGCCAGCGACTGGGAAAATCCTGCCTTCAGCCAGATTTCGGGTCCGTTAATGCATCGGACACAACGATATGCACATCTGCCGCACATGAAAAATGTCGATGCAGGCATAAGCTACAATTTCTATGCAAATCTACCTTACATGCTCGTATCTTCAGTTATGGAGGTTCAGGAGGATATATTTGTCAAAGCGCTGAGAAATGGTGAGATAGTTTTCAACCATGCTATTTTAAATGAATTCGTTTGGGAGACACCAACGGGAGAAATCCGAAGCCTCGATATCGAACCATCCAGACCGCATCCCGGGCATGCCATCGAAATTCCGCCCGATACGCCGTGGATGGCGTTCGTCAACTGTGAAGAAAAAGTCGGGTTCGCAGGCATCAACATTGCCTTCGAAAATGGAAATCTGTATGGCGCTCCTGCATCATTGGCACAACCCTATATCTATGTCGCGAATGGTCCCTGGATTTATTGGTCACGCGCCCTGGTTTACCCGTTTGGAGATCATGCCCTCACACGTATGATGCCCGTGCGCGCCGGCAGCTTTTACATTGAAAGAAATGCATATCTTCCATTTAAATTCAGCGAGGAAGGCAATCCATACGCTGAAGTACAAAAATGGGTCTCTCAATTAAAGAATCCTGTAAAAGTCCGCCATTGGGTTCCAACCGGGCTGCGCACACCGCGTGAATGGATTATGCCGATTTTAACCGCGCCATTCGACGAAGGCGTAGAGGGAGCCATGGGCAGCCACACCAAAGAGATTGAAGAGAGCAAAAAGAATAAATAGCACGCTCTTTAGCAAAAGCCAAGAATTCATCCATTGAAAACAAAGCCAAATAAAATCGCAGCTATTATTCTCGCAGCGGGATCAGGGAAACGCATCTCCCAACTCGGTCCAAAACCACTGCTGTGCTTTGAAGGTAAAACATTCATCGAAATCGCTTTGGATCGGGTGACACAAGCTGGCTGCAACCCTATAAAGATTATTACCAATGCCGTGCTTTTGCCCAAATTGAATGCGCTCGAGTTGAAGACGGATATTTTGGTGAATCCGAATCCGGGCATGGGAATGCTCTCTTCAATTCAATGCGGCATCGATGCACTCTCAAGAGAGGCTGGTGGCTTTTTCCTGGTCCCGATTGACTATCCGCTGGTAAAATTATCCACATTTATGAAAATCAGAGCGATGCACTCCCGCGATCCCGACGCCATTATTCGACCCAATTATCGCGGCAAATCAGGCCATCCGGTTATTTTTCCATTAGCAATGTTTGATGAGTTCAAAAAAATGACTCCACAAACCGCCCAAAATTACCTGGCGCAAATGGATTGTCATCGCTGTCGTGATATTGATGTTGATGATCCCGGCATCAATATCAATGTCAATACCTCTGACATTTATTTTAAATTTTGCGCAAAAAAAATCTGATTAAAAAGGGGATAAGCTTAAAGCCTGTTATCATCAAACCGATCCCCCACCCTTTTAAGCACAGGCAAAATTATGCGAATATATGTAAAACGCTGAAAGATAATGGTTTCTATTTGCAGATTCGGATTAAGGAGGGGGATGATAATGGCTGGATTTGAAGGATATTTTTTAAAACCTGCAGCCAGGAAAAGCCTGAATTGCTGACGATAAAGCGATCTACAAATTGAACTGCTTCTTTATTAGATTAATATGGATTGTTCCTCGCTGTTGCACCACGCCGAGTCCAAGATGAGTTCAGGAATAGATATCGGCGTCAAAATCGGTATATTCAAACCACGCGATTTTGAACCTCGTTTTTGCCTGGGGAAAACACTGCGCAAATCGTCGAATTCAATTACCTTAGCAGCAGCAACTTTCGGGTGCACGAAAATACACCCGCTTTCATTTGCAGAAAATAGATTCCTGAGGTTTGTAGACCAGGCTCCCAGGATTTCGTATGCCTGCCCTTTTCCTGCATGCCATCGATCAAAGTAGCAACTTCTCTACCCAGAGTATCTATTATTTTTATTGTGGTTGTGCGCGCTTCCGGCACCTGATAAAATATCGTGGTTCGCGAATTGAATGGATTCGGGTAGTTTTGAAAAAGCACATACCCGGGTGTCGGCAATATCATTTCGGGCGCATCTATGCCTGTTGATGATTCGACCTGCACCAGCAAACTATCCCTGTCCGACGCAAGACTGTCATCGCTTACGATAAATACGACCCGGGCGATTCCATGAAAATCATTTAAAGCGCGGAATTCCGCCAGATGTGTTCCCGCAGCGATTACAATTCGCAGTGAATCTTCTTTACCCGCCTCAACCTCTGCAATCCAGTGCAGCATCGAATCAGGATCATCGATATCGCTGACATGCGCATCCAAATCAAGTACAACGGTGGAATCGTTCGAGAAACGAATATCGGGCAAATCATCGATTTGAGGCGGATCATTCACCGGCAGCACTGAAATTCCAAGTGTATCCTGTACCTGAAACTCTCCATCGGACGCACATAGGATGATCTCTGCATCGCCGAACCAATCCGATGCCAGCAAAACAAGAAGCCGGTGCGCTTCATCGATGCTAACCCTGACTGCGAGCCTGTTGCTCTGCGAGGAATAGCTTAAAGAATCACCGTCAACATCTGAGAAAATGCTATCGAGATCGGCAATATTGTATTCCGGATCATCTTCTCTCAAGATAATATCCTCAATGGGAGAGGCAATCACCGGACTGGCGTTGGTGCTCAGGTTCACTTCCAAAATGTCGCCGTTGTGCGTCCAGATGGGTGTGTCGGGTCCGTGAATTTTTGCAGGGCGCCCGTTCACTTTTAATGTAATGGTGTCTCCCGGAGCCGCGCCTTCATCGATGTCGGGTGTGAGTGCGTCATCCCGATAAACGAATAAAAATCCGTATTGACCTTCGGTATGCACTTTAAACGTGCCGCAGTGAATGCCATCCGGATCGTAAGCATCTATGACTGCCCCTGCCGGAATGGATTTGCCGGCAAATAGCGAATGCTCGCTATAAAAATGCACCCATTCATTGGTTGGTATCACCTGACAATACGAAATTCGAATTCCTCCCAGTAATCCGATCAGAATCAATCTAAATATTTGCAGCGATAAGCGAAGCATGTTCCGAATCATATCGATATTCCTTCCTTTGAAACCATGTTGCCCGAAAAGAGCAGTCATTTTGATTGCTCTTGATAATTTATGGGTAGCTGGTGCGATTCGGGAGATGCGAAGCTTGCTTTGTATTCAACATCGCCAAAGCAAGCTTTGGCACTCCGGCTATCTTCAGGTTGCCTGCTTATTTTACACTATTTGAGTAACAGCATTTTTCGTGTTTTGTGATAGCCATCGGCATCGATTTTATACAGATAAATGCCGCTGGAAACAACGGAACCCGCGTCATTTCTGCCATCCCAGTGCACCTGGTAAAAGCCGGCTTTTTTCTCGGAATCAACGAGCGTGCGAACCTGTTGACCAAGCAAATTGTAAACTTTGAGGATCGCAAATGTTGCTTTTGGCAATTGGTATTTTATCGTCGTTTCCGGATTGAACGGATTCGGATAATTTTTTGCCAGATCAAAAACTTTCGGGAGGTTATCATTCGCTACGCCAACGGAACTAATCATGCGACTCAAGTCCACTACAGCACCTGCTTCGTTCCAAATCACCGTAATCGGCACTTCAATTTCGTTGATGTAAATCGATAATTCATCGCCAGGGATTGCACCTTCATCGCATTGAGTCCGGGGATCGTCGCGATAGACCGGCATGAATCCGAAGCACCCCGCTTCGGTGAGCGATGTTTCCCCGCAAATGACGCCATCGGGATCGACCGCGCGAATGCTGGTTCCCACGGAGAAAAGCTGGCCATCCGATTGAAGATTTTCGCCGTAAAGGTTAATCCATTCTGTTGAGGGTATCAATTTGCTCCCGGCAGCCGGCATGGCATTCGTTAAGCCAGCCAAATCAAATAATCCGGCAACAGGACTCTCCGGCATGGGCTCCGGATAGAAAAGTAAATCATCCGCGGACAGGTAGAGCCAATATCCGAATCCGGGCTGCATCACGTTAAGGGTGCTGAATTGGGGCAATAGCGGATCATACGTAAGCCCACCGTCGTCATATCCGAGTACTCTCACCAAATTTTGCCAGATTGATGACAGGGCATGCGACGTTGAATCAGGCTTATCTGGTAAAAAACTGACCAGATTCCAGCCAGCCTCGCAATGAATGGGAGTTTGAAGATAATTGACCGGATTCCCCGCAAGCACCAGCGTATCGGCAGCATACATTCGAATCCAGTAGCCATGAAGATGATCCATGACATGCAAATTGCTGAATTGCGGATGTTCGGGATCATAAATCAAGCCGCCCTGTTCGAAGCTCAACACAACTTGAACGCCCGGCAGGATATCGGCAAGAATAACTTCGCTGGAATCATAAGGCGTGTCGATATTCCACGAGACGAGATTCAATCCGGGCGATAGCGGGATATTAACGGTATCAATTTCATCGACATTCAGATCGACATTAGCAAGACTGGCATGAGCCGACCAGACCGGTGCATCCGGACCCAGAGTTTCTGCCGTAAATGTATTGATTCTGAATGAAATCGTATCACCGGGAACCGCGCCTTCATCGATATCCGGAGTTGTATTATCATCGCTATAGACAGGCATGAATCCGTAATTGCCGGCGATGTGCACATTGAAAATTCCACAGACAACACTGTCCGGATCAATCGCAGTGATCACATCCCCGGGCTGAACCGGACCTCCCCAGAAACGACTTTTATCGCTGAAAAAATCGACCCATTCCCTGCTGCCGGCAACATCGGGTGTGCGATTTAAATTGAGTTTCACATTTTTTGTATTACCGGGAATATTGGACTTAAACGCCGGGAAATGGTTCGCGGCATACGCCCTGACAGTATAAATTCCGCCGATTGGCGGGCACTGTAATGCAAAAGCGCCGACCGCGTCTGAAATGTCGGAAGCGATGATCGTACCGTTGGGATACCCCTGCCACGCCTGGACAGTCGCACCTTCAAGCGCTTTCCCTTGCTCATGTACAATGCCGGAAACGATTTCGCTGGTAATTACGCGCATCTCTGCCGGGATGACGATCAGTGGCTTTTTCACATCATTCGAGAGAATCATGATATTCGCGAATAATTCAGAATCGATACGAATATCTTTGGCGGTAAGCATTACCGGAATCGTCACGCTTGAAGCCTGCGGCACGACGCCTGAATCCTTTTCATATTTGATCCACGGAACGCTATTCGTGAATTGGATTGCGAGACTATCTCGAAGGTAAGGTGTATTGAATGCAACCTCCAGTCCATCGGAACCATCTGAATTTTGAATCCCGACGGTTGCGGAAGCGGATGAAGATTGCATTAACAGGTATTGAAACACAATCGATCCGTCCGGATAAAGGATAATTTCAAAACTATTGCGCTCTGAAGTGCCATATTTACGGACACCGCTGGATTGAATGATACATTTTTCGCCATCGAAATGATAGAAAGCGTCGCTGTCGGAATCATAGATGAGATCATCCCAAAAAGGTGCAACCAGGTCCGTGACGCTCAGATTCGGAATGGGCTCATTCCAGCGAACAGAGGTTGTTATGGTGAAGCTGATAAATCCATTGGTGCTGAACCTGAATGTTGAAAATCGATTTCCGTAAAACGGAAATTCGAATCCAATCGGATACGGTCCCAGGTTTTCGTCATCGCCAGGATCCGGAATTTGCGTTCCGATATTGGCGATATCGATCCAATTGAAGCCCACACAGCCGCCCTCGTCGCTATCAAGCCAGTAATAGCCATGCTGATCCGGTCCACCTGCATTGTAGACGACTGGCGCACCCTGTCGCGGATCGAGTTGGTCTTTTTCCAGGCGCTGATGCCAAAAATCATCAGGATATTGCCGGGTTGCCGGTTCAAAATCGGTACCCGTGACCGGAACGCTTAAAATGCGAAATCGCAAATCACTTTCGCCGGTATTCGCAATCTCAATCGGTGCGCACGTCAGGCTGTCTCCGGCAACCACCACTTCGTGATAGCTCTCAGGCGTAACCGCGATGGCAGGCGGTCGGGAGATCAAAATATCGTCGATGTACCAATCCTCTTCAAAGCCCGGGGTAACCAGATTGCGAAACCGCAGCCGAAATGCCGGATGATTTGCATCGGCGGGCAACTGAATTTCCTGGAGGGTGAAGCTTGTTGTTGGCATTTCCGACCCGAAATATTGCTTCAGATTCACCCATGACCCGGAAGCAGTGAAATAGTCGACAAAAAGCGCATCATTCATTCCCGCAGTGTCACCCGCGCCACGTTGATATTGATACGTTAAAATGAATAGCGAATCTCCCGAAAGATCGATGTACTGCGAACGAATTTCATCGCCCCCGCTGACATCGCCATCCAGGTTCAATGAATACGGCGGGCTGGGCTCGTTTAATCCGCCATCGCTAACTTCAACCGGTCCTGAATTATACGTCCATTTCAGCGAATCGAGGATCGTTTCCGGGAAAGAATCGCCCCAGGGCGGTACGGAGGGCATTCCAATAGAAAGCGTATACACGCTTATGACGCGCGACAGGTTGGCATCGCCTGCCGACTGAATGCGTATTTGTGCTGTGTCTGCAGCGCCGGATGACGCAGTCGCTGGGATCGCCACTTTCGCGAGAATTGCGGTTTCAGCACCGGGCGCAACAGGTGCAGTTTGCTCCATTGAAACAGCGCCCGAAGCATCATAGAACGATAGCGCCCATTCATTTTCCTCTGCAAAAAGCTGGTAGCTATCGGTCATTTCGCCGCGATTCACAAGTTTGATCGAATACGCCAGGGTATCATTCGCTCTGCCTGATGAATCGAAAGCCAGCGGGGCAACCTGAAAATAATAGGCAACCGGATTTACATACAACGTCACCGGGACATTAACGGTTTGATCATCCGGATCATCGCTGGTGACTTCGATATTTGCGTGATAACTCGAATCGGGCTCCAGATTTTCAGCATTGATTTTTACGGCGACATCAACCGCATCATTCACCGCAACCGTTCCCTGTGTTGGCGAAACCTTAATCCACGTCAGCGCCGGATTTTCACCGAGGGAAATTTCATCCCACCATGCTTGCGTATTGTGATAATTATAGAGGTAAATTTGGGAGAAATATTCCGTTGTATTCGCCCTGAATGACAGAGCAGGCGCAATCAATTCACCATCGACAAAGTAGTCGAATGTTTTTGTGGTCCAATCGATATTTTTAAATTCGATTTGATACCAGGTTGCGGCGGCATACAGAAAAGAGGAGTTCGCCGGGTAAAGCGTCAGGTAGCCCGTACTGCTGGCGTAAAAGAAAAACGCTCCGTCATTCAACAAAATGTTGTCATCACCAATGACGACATAGGCGCAGGCTCTATTATTGGTCGCGGGGCGGATGTAAAAACTGACATACTCCGGTTGGCACGCCGGAAATGCGTAATGAACGCCATCATAATGATCGTTTGCGCCACCGATCTGAGTGAAGCAATGCTCCGTTCCAGCCGCAGCGATGAGATCAGTAATTTCACGCACATAGCTTCCGTCATCGATTGTCCATCCCTCGAAATCACCATCTTCAAAATTTTCCCTGAAATATAATTCAGTATTAATATTTAATTTTCCAGGTTCAACATGAGGAATCGGCGCGGCTACTACACTGCGCGTTTGATTTTCCGGTGATGGCTCGGGTATGCTGCCCGCCAGAAAAAAAGGATTGTCCGAATTGAAAATCCGGGGATACTCGTCGCCATACGCTTTTGAAGATGATTGGGGGTGCGGTTGATTGAACCGAACGGCAAAATTCTGCTGCGAACTAAAATTCGATGGCGCGTCAACCCGAAGGGAAAAATCGAGAACACATGCGCCGTCATTGCCGACAGCAAGCACACGGCTGGTACTATCGCCCTGGCTGACCGTGACCCGCAGGCTATCGGGTGAGAGTGTGATATTCGGCGGCTCTGAGACTATCACATCATCCACGTACCACCTGGCGAAAGCATCATCGGCTTCATTTCTGAATCTGAATTTAAATTCACCGTGATGTGCGGCTGCCGGCAGTAGCACCAGATGCGGAATGAAAGCCTCCGGATCGGGCTGGCTGCCGTTATGCATGGCTATGTCAGTCCACTTGTTTCCGTTAAAATAGGAAACCACAAGGTCGTCACCTATATCGGTTCCTTTATTCTGGTAATAGTATTTCAGGACAGCTTGATCGACAGAGGATAATTTTATAGCACACGA
Source organism: Candidatus Zhuqueibacterota bacterium (assembly GCA_016927835.1). Lineage (GTDB taxonomy): Bacteria > Zhuqueibacterota > Zhuqueibacteria > Thermofontimicrobiales > Sulfurfontimicrobiaceae > Sulfurfontimicrobium. The sequence goes on from JAFGMA010000357.1 coordinate 9,581, forward strand.
TTCAATGGCATCACCGCTGATTGCGCCTTTGAGTTCGAGTGAAAATGGGGAACTGGGTTCTCCGGTGCCATCGGAGCTGATCGTCGGCGAACCACTGATGATCTGCCAGTTTTCCGGATCAATGGCTTCCGTCGGAAAATCTTCAAACCAGGGAATCTGCTGGGACGCGGGAATAACAATGGTATGGAGCAGGGCTTCGGCAAAAACAGAAGGATCTTGTTGTGATTGGACACCGACGAACGCGGTATCCGCATCGCCGATAGCCGCAGCATCCGGAATTTCTACTTTGATGCAAATCACCAGGTTTTCAGCCGGGGCAAGACTGCCTGTTGTTTGAATCGGAATCGTGCCGGATGAATCCCAAACAGATGTTCCCCAGGCATTGCGAGACACTGAAACCTGATAGCTATCTTCATTCTGTCCGAGGTTCCGAAGCGTAACCATGTAGCGAAGTGTATCGCCGGCTTCCCCCCTGCTGCTTTGTTCGGAAGGCATTATCTGTACATAATAACCAGTATCCATCAGCGTTCCGACCAATTTGACGTTGTCGATCCCCCAAAACCAGTCATAATTTGCATTATAATAATGCCAACGGAATTGCAGGCTATTCTTGAAATTCGTATTTTCAGGCAACGGCACGACAATTTCCCTGCCGGCATCGATGATATTCATGTACATATCCGATTCAAATCGGGCAATATTTATCCAGGCGCCTCCGTTCACCCGCAGGTCTACGTCGCCCACCTCGTTATAGCCATCGTAATAATTCTGGAACCAATTATCGAAAACCAGTTGCAGGTCGGAATATATCGAGCAATCGATAATCGGGCTGATCAGAGTGGCGTCGAGATCGACCTGTCCGGCATGATCGCTGTCAATGATCATAAACGGCGCATCCCAGATATCATATCCGACCTTGATGGTTCCCGGTTCATAGATATCGTCGAATTCGGCATTCCGATTGCCGGGATCGTCTTCGCGCCAGAACGGATCAGCATTCCAGGATGCGGGGAGCCCACCATTAAAATTCTCACTGAAAACAGTAACTGTGGTTGATAAAGCAGGCAAATCCAGCGCTGCGTGCGCATTAATCCTGCCTGCTCCTAACTGACCGCGCTGGTATTCGGGATTTATCGCGTGCAGTGCATCGGAGGCGACTTGCATCCGCTGCATCATGTCACGCCATCCGAGTGAAGGGAACTGGTTTTTTATCAGACCGGTCAATCCGACCACATGCGGAGCTGCCATGGAGGTTCCGCATAACCAATCATAGCCGTGCGTATTCGAATTGTGCATGAAATATGTGCTGTAAATTTGATTTTGAGTTGGCGGATAATCTCCGCCGGGAGCGGCCAGATCGACCCAGAATCCGTAGCAGGAGTACGATGATTTCCTGTCGTCGGGATCGGTCGCGGCGACGGCAATACAATCATAGCGCGACGCCAGGTATGAGGAATAAGGCAAATCATCATTTCCGGCGGCGGTGACAACAGCCACGCCAAGGCTGGTCGCATAACTCACCGCCTCATTTATACCGCCGCTATTGCTTGAGCCCCAGCTACAGTTAATGGCGGATGCTCCGTTGCGGGCGGCGTAATAAATTGCCTGTGCGCAATAATCCATACCGACCAGCCCGAGTTCACTACCGCCGTAATTGACAGACCAGCCGACTCTCAGGGGCATAACCTGGCAGTTCCAGCCAACACCGGCAATACCGGCACCGTTATTGGTGATCGCGCTGGCAATACCCGCACAGTGCGTTCCATGCCCATTGAAATCCATGGGATCATTATCTTCATCCGAGGCATCTTCCCCATCCCAGGGTGTCGGATCGGAATATTGTCCCACATCGACCCAGTCCCAGCCGCGGATATCATCGACATATCCATTTTCATCATCATCCGCACCGGGAACGCCGGCGTATTCCGCCCAATTGATCCAGATATTTCCGCTGATAAACGGAGAAGCGCCGCCTAAATCCGGATGCATGTAATCCACACCCGTATCGATAATCGCCAGCAGGATGCTGCTGTCAGCTTGCGTAATTTCCCAGGCAACCGGGCATCCAATTTTGGTCAGGTTCCACTGGTTGGTGTAATGCGGATCATTGGGATACATTTCCAGCAAGCGATGAATGCCAACCGGCTGCGCATATTCAACATTGGGATCGGAAGCATACGCCCGAAGGATTTCACCGAGATCAACGCCCCGTATAAAATTGATGCGATACACGCGCGGCAAGCCGTATTCGAACGTAGCGGACACCGCCTCCGATCCCGGGAAGAGTCGTGCGAAACGACTCACGGTAAATCGTTGATTCAATGCATCGATCGATTGAATGCCTGTTAATGCAATGCCGTTTCTCGAATGCAGTTTTGACGAAGCCAGATCCGTTGACAATTTGATGACGATCCGATCCGGAGCCAATCCGGATATGCTGTCAACGAGTTTGGTCGCTAATTTTTGGCTCTGCGAGTGTCCTGCCTGATGTAAGATCAATAAGCCAATGACGGAACCGATAGCAATGAATGTGCGGATTGATAATCTTTTCATGGGATATCCCTCTTCATTGGTTTTGATAGATCAAGCGGCTTATGTCAGGAATTTATGCTTCTTAAAGCAGATGCGCTGGCAAAAACCCGGGTCAGGAAAAAATTTACGGACCCAATAACACGTATGAATTGAGATACAACGGGACGAAATCTTGCACGACAATATAAGCATGTTCTGGAGGGACAGCGATTTTGCTATGCTGTGAAAATCTGCTCAACACCAAATATCAGGTTGAAACACCTACTTGATGCCGGAATCCCAAAAATCGGATTCATCCAGGGAGAATTTTCGGGTAGGCTTTAGTGCATTTTAATTTTTACATATACTTCTGAAATACCTTTTAAACTCATCGTTTATCGATTGTTCTGATAATCTGAAATACAATTATCTCAGCTCCATTTCATAAATAATAAACTTGATATTTGATTATATCCTTAAATTGAAACGTATGTTAATGAAAATTTTATAAAAAGTCAAGCGGGAAATATTTTTTTTATGACTACCGGGAATTGTGGTTGGAAATTCAGGCGGAATCCGATGCAGTCTGATAGAGCGACTTAGATACCATATCAATTCGCTTTAATATGGAAGATCGATTTGAATTCAATTTTCAGCAAGCCGCAGACAACTGCTTTGTAACGGGATACACTACAACTAGTTGAAAGCGTCAAGCAGGTGCGGAACGATTTCAGGCAGGAAAATAAGCAGCAAACACATCGCAACGGTGAGCGTGAGGGCAAGGGCGATGAAACGTTTGGCTTTCATTCTCGAATTCACTGAGAACATCACTAACCCGGTCAACGCACCGATATAAAAACCCAGCACCGCCCAGATCGCAAAATAAAGTTGGGGATTCAAAGGTACGACGAAA
>JAFGMA010000358.1 GCA_016927835.1 Candidatus Zhuqueibacterota bacterium
TCATAACTTACTGTAAACATAGAGATTGCTTCGCTCCACTGCGTTACGCTCGCAATGACATGCTTAAGAATATGATGTTACAAACTATCCCTTAATAGGTATAATTAAAAAAATCCGTTAAAATCCGCTGCATCCGCTTAATCGGTGTTCTCATTCTTTCATAGTTTAAATTTATCATGGCAGAAAAATGACTGCAATTGTGGGAAGATAATTAGCTTTTGTATCCCTTCAAAGCTTCGTAACCTTTGAAAGGCTATATTCCTTCCTATAACTGATGGATTACTGGAGCGGGGTAATAACTCAGATATTGGTTTTCTTTATGATTTGTAGTGCCTCACGTGTTTCCAAAACCAGTCACTGAGGGATTACCTTCATACCCGAAAGATGTCTGCGCAACATGTCAAACGCATATTGAACCGCGCGTCTTTCACTATCGGGACGTTCACGACGATAGCGCCATGTTTCAGCTTTTGCGGAATGATTGTCAACCAATCCGAAATAGATAGTGTCCAAATCGGTTGGCTTGCTTTCAGGAAGTCCGGAGGCAGGATCGACGATTGAAATGCCGATATCGCTGTGCAGCTCTTCCTTGATATTGCGCGCCATCTCAATCGAAAATTCATCACGTCCGAGCATTCCAATGTCGCTCAGTTTTTCTGCATTCAAGACCTTGCTCCCTTTGAAGCATTTTTGTCCAACCGGCACTCCCATAAATACGGAAGCAAAAAGCCCCTTTGTGAAAAATTCCACAGTCGCCACAGTTTGCTTCGAGGCTAGTAGACGTTCTGCAACGATTTCCTCAATATCCCTGCCGTCTGTGCTGTAAACATAGGTGCCAATCTTTTCTGCTAAAAGCTTCGCTGCATGCTCGAGCCGCCGGATGCACGCTTTTTCGGTGCTTGCCTGCGTTCCCAGGCGGAGGTTCACGCCGGTGAAGGTGGGCAAAAACGCCACATGAATGTCGGGTTCAATTTCAGCCAGCACCGATTCCACCATACTGAATAAGCGTGATTCGAACAGCCCGGTGGTCTTGATAGTTTTATATTTAATATGTATTCTGCTCAGCGCTTTTCTGAATATCGGAACCATTGATTCCTTGAAGATAGCTTCCATTTCGAACGGGACGCCCGGCAAAATGATTAATTGGCGCGAATTTTTCGTAAATAATAATCCCGGCGCCGTTCCGACCGGATTCGGCAAAACCGTAGCGCACTCGGGGATGAGTGCCTGATCTCTATTCAAACGATCAACTTTGCGCCCCATTCGCTGAAATATTTGGTCGATATTTTTTAATGCTTCCTCATTTAAAACGAGTTCGCTATGAAAATATTGTGCAACCGTTTTTTTGGTGATATCATCATGCGTGGGACCGAGACCTCCGGTGGCGATGGTTATGTCCGAGCGAGCGAAAGCCGTTTCGATAGCATCACGTATGTCGCGGGCATCATCGCCGACGGCTGTGATCCATCGAACACTGCCCCCCAATTCGGTGATTTGCCGGCTCAAAAAAGTTGCGTTGGTGTTGACAGTTTGACCGATGAGTATTTCATCACCGATGGAGATGAGTTCAAAAGCAATTTTTTTCATAATTTTTCAAATCCTAGGTTCAAATTCCAGCCAGAACCGCCTTTTGAATCGCGGCTTTTAACTCCGAAATTTCCGTCCGTCATTGGAGGCTTTCCTCAATCTCCCAATCGATTAATTTCTCAACAATCGTGTTGCCATTGAGTTAATGCCCAGGCAACGCGCAGCGATTGTATTGCGGCTCTTTTGGCGGTATCCCGGTAGCTTCCCCGTGCATTCGGAATATTCTTATTTGTCAGTTGTTTTTCGCTGCCATCCAATCATAGCACTCTTCTAACCCATTGAGATGAGAATATGGAATTAAGCCTTTTTTTTGTAATCTACCGACAACAATACCGGGTGCAATATTAATTTGTTTTGCAAAATCAACTACGCTTATTTTTGAAAAAACCTTGTTCGTTCGGAAATTATCCCAAAAGTCTTTCGGGATGAGTGTATTCGCAGCAAAGTCATCGGCTTCTTTTTCCTTGCTTGATTCATCCGGAGTTAAAGCGTTATCATCTAAATCAATAAAAGCGTTTTTGTTCTTGTGAATTAGCAAAGACCGATCTCATGAAAAAAACTAAACCACAAGTGGTCATTTGTTTTAAATCTCAAGGATAATAATAAGGCTGCTTTCGATTATTGAGCCCAAAAGCCGCTCCATTTATAAACGTATTCGGTAATTCCGGGATAAATGCCACTGCCACACCGGCATTTGCACATGTTTTCACAATTTCAGGCTGAAATATATCCGGGCTCTCATTTGTCAGATTTCTAAGATACCCCAACGTATTTTTTAGTTTCAGGTGGTCGAAATCATCTGTAATTATTTGCCGGGCGTCTCGTTCACCTTTTCTAAGCCGGGCAAAAATGGATTCCCTGGAATACCTTCCTTTAATCGACCGACGAAAATGGATTGCCAAAGAATTTTCAAAATTTAACAATTTTGCGATCCCAAAAAATTTATACTTCACACGGTCACAGATTAAACATTTTATCGGAACCAAAGGCTATGATTATTTTACAAATTTACATGATGTTAGCCTCAGATTTCTATTAATAAAAATGTTAAGTTTATGCCCGTTCGAAGTATATATAGATTATTAACCTTTTCTTCCTTAGTTTTCGCTTCCGGTATCCACCCATAATTTATCATTTTTCTGACAGGAAATGCTTTTAATAATTCATAATCCTTCTGTATATTTGATTTTTTATTGAAGAATGGCAAGATTTAACTCATAATTTTTCTGCAGATTATTCCAGAAATGAGCCGGTACCTTGGTTACACTTTCTAACAGGATTGCAGTATTCGCTGTGATCGGAGCTTTCCCCGCAATTATTTCATTTATTACCTTTCGGGAAATGCCAATTCGTTTCGCCAGGTCAGTTTGATTGATGCCAATTTCTTCCAATGACTCTTTCAGATAAATCCCTGGATGAATTGGCGAATCGGCAAATGAAGGTAAATTATTCATAATATGCTTCACCCCCTCAATTATTATGAAATTATTGACTTCTCAAAAATAGAACTAAAGTCAGTTCATCCTTCGATCCCGCTCGGGATGAAGCTTCGCTTATTCTATTGATAATTATGAAACTTAGAAATTCATGGGGAGCGGAGTCGAACCATGAAGAATTCCGGAAAATGCCTATTTTGCAGAACTCTACAAATTATCACTAAATGGCGTATTGAGATGTTTAATTTATGAACGTTTATCGTGTAGCAACTTAATCTTATCCTGGTTTTATGTAACGGAATACGTTACATTATATGAGTATTTTTATTAAATTACAACCATTATTTTATAAAGCTAACCGGTTCGTCAGCCATTGGAATAACAACAACGAGACTTACAGCTACTCTCGAATTTGCCTGATAGAATCGGCGGTTCCGATAGACTTCGGGGAAATGGCAATATTCTTGCCCTTAACGAATAAAACCATTATCTTCAAGCGTGCGAAAATTCATAAAAAATGAGGGCGTCCATGAGCTTTTACAGACAGCAACACCAATTCGATTGCCAGGGGCAGCTCGCTGCAGATGCTCCATCCACATAATTATGATCAAAGGATGCGGTCAAATAAAGATGCTCCCTGGCAGCAAAATGTCCTTCGATTTCAACACCTTTTTGGCTTATGCTTCCGGAAGTAATCGGAACGGTTGCACTCCCCTGAGGCATAAATCAGATAGCTTCTTTGCTGAATATCCCAATGGCAGCAACAGCAATCTTTCCATATCGTTTTGCCATCTTGATATTTTTCTCTGCGATACGGATAAATGCCTTGAGCAGAAAATTGGGGCTCAGCCTGATCCAGGTCATGGCAGACAGGCTTCCGAGTCTATCGGTTTTTTGTTTTTTTGCTTCTCTGATTTCATTTTGCGTTTGAAAAAAGTCTTTGATTGTGCTGCTTTGTACCTTTCGGTTCCGGCAGATTTTCTCCGACAATCTCTCTTTCTATAAAAACACTAATAGTTACATCATCAATAATTGTAAATCTTTTCCCTTTTATAAAAGAATTCAAGTGAGGATAGTCTTTTATTACCTGAGCCGGGCATCTAGCAATATAAGCTGCAAAAGATAGCTTTTCTCCTGTTTTTTTCAAAATGATTTTTAAGCAGGCAACACGGCAGCATCCCCTTTCAAAAAGCAACCCTGAAAATTCGTAGACCACGCCGCTGCTGCCGCTATTTTGAATTCGAATTAACAAAGCAGCAGCCAAATTTTTATTGACTCTGGTGAATTTAATTTGTATCATACATTTTTTCTGAATTGACGCTGGCGGGAAGGAAATTACTTATAAAATAGCGTGAAGTAGCCTGGCTGCATGTATAATCGCCCACTCGGAGGGAAAATGGTCGCTCAAAAAAAGAAAACACGTGAGACGCTGTCATCGGACGAAGTTGAGATAAAGGAAGTCATCAAAGCCACAGAGGCGAGAGGTGAACTGCTGGAATTTTGGATTGGGCGCTGGGGATCAATCATACCCATGCTATTCTTCGTAATCTGGGCGGTGGTGATGAGTCTTGTTCTCGGGCAATCCACCGAAACTTCATCTAAGGTACCAACCTACCTGATTCTGGGCATAATTATCGGGCTGGTAGTTGGCATGTTTCTTTCCAAAGGCTCATGGAAAAAATACTGTCAGGCGATTTTTGATGGCATGGCAAAACCTGTCGGCGTCGTGGCAATCATTTGTTGGCTCTGGGCGGGAATGTTTGCCGAGGTTCTAAAAGCCGGCGGACTGGTAGAGGGACTCGTCTGGGCAGGTAAGCTGGTGGGAGTAAGCAGCAGTATTTTCATCGGCGTCACCTTTGTACTCGCGGCGGTTTTCGCTTCTGCTGTCGGAACGGGCTATGGAACAGTCATCGCGTTTTGCCGGATCATGTTCCCGGCGGGGCTCATTCTTGGGGCGCATCCGGTGCTGATGTTGGGCGCCATTTTGAGCGGTGCCGCATTTGGAGATAATCTGGCGCCGGTCTCAGACACGACCATTGTCTCCGCGGTTACCCAGGATGCTGATATCCCGGGCGTCGTCCGCAGCCGGTTCAAATATGCCATCGCCGCTGCAATCCCGGCTTTGATTTTGTTTTTGATTCTGGGCGCGCTCATGACAACCTCCGGAAGCAGTATCAACCTCGAGGATGCCAATAAACTTGTCACCAAACCGATCATCGCCGACGGACTGATTCTGCTTATCCCTTTCGCGCTGGTAATTTTTCTGGCGTTGCGCGGAAATCACATCATCGTCTCTATCACCTGGGGCATTATCGTGGCTTCGGCTTTTGTCATTCTTTTCAAGCTGGGAAAACCGGAGGAGATTTTCACGTTGAAATGGAAGAGCCCCGAACTTGAGGAGCTTAAGGGTGGTGCGCTGCTCAGGGGCGTTGTCGGATATTTGGATCTTTCGGTACTCATTTTATTGATTGTCGCTGCCGGACATATCATGCAAGCCGGTGGGGCACTCGATGCTATAAAGCAATGGATTCTCGACAGGGCAAAAACGTCGGTATCAAGGGCAGAAGTCGCTATCTGGAGCCTGGTCACTTCGCTGAATTTATTCATCACGGTGAATACCGCCGCCGAAATTGCTGCCGCACCGATTGTCAAGGAAGTTGGCGAATCCTACAAAATCCATCCGTATCGCCGGGCTAATTTCCTGGACGCCCTCACGTCTGCGTTGGGTTATATTTTTCCCTGGAGCGGAGGCGTACTTGTGGCGATATCGGCAGTCGGCGAGCTCAAAGGGATCACTCCGATATCGCACACAGAGGTCTGGCCCTACGTGCTCCACGGATGGTTTTTGGTAATCGTTATGTTGATTGCCGCAATCACTGGTTTTGGGAGGCAATTTACAAACGACAAATAATTGCTAGTTGGCGGGCACGATTGTTGCATTTGTGGCATGCTTTTTAAATTATTATCGCAACATATTAATTCGATAAGGTCAGCATTTAAAGCAGGTTTTGATCACCTGCGTGGCAATTTATACTCGTTATGGTTTAAATTTTCAGTACCTTCTCTGTCATTGCGAGGAGCGAAGCGACGAAGCAATCTCACCATTTTCATATAGTTATGAGATTGCCGCGCTTCGCTCGCAATGACACCTTTCCATGAAATTTTTACCCGCATTGGGTATATGACTACAAAATCAAATGATCGAAATGAATCGAAAGGATTACAATTTTTCCTTAATTTGTCGCTAATTAAAAGTGGTTTGAAATTTTTAATATCCGTAATCAGACAGAGGTTTATTATTCGTTGAAGAATAGTTACAGGAGGTACATGCCGATGGCTCACGAAACAGACACCCATTTCAATCTAGCGAACAGCGCCGAATCAAACGACATTGTCCCACAAGGTGATACCATTTCCACTGAAGCAGTTGTGAATATGTTGGTACAAAAAGGAATCTGCACGGTAGATGAAATCTACATGCTTGAGGGACGTATTCGTGAAAAAAATAAGGAGCTTGCCAGGGAAGGTTACTCAACCCTGCATGATATCGGCTATGAAAATGGGAAGCATTCTGGCAATCATTCCGCAGTGAAGCGATGGTTTGGAAAAAGGCGCTGGACGCGACGCATCGGGGCTGCGCTTTTTGGATGGAAATGGAAGAAAGTCAGGCGGTCAACACAGATTGAAAAAGCTCTGAATGAAGGCGACTAGACGACGCGCGGAATGCCCTCCTTACAAATGCAGTTCGATAATGTCCTCGTCTTCAAGCACATAATCGCGATTCACCTTTTGTCCGTCAAATTTGGTATGTCCCCAAACACGCGCAAACTTCAGCTTATCAGCAAAATCGTGATGCACTTCTATGGCGAATTCCTTGAGCGTACTTCCTCTTTTGAGTATAAACGGTCGCTCTTTGCTCGCTTCTTTTCCGGGCGGCTTCGAATAGACGCGAATGATATCAAGAAGGCTGATGAGCGCCTGTTTTATCTCTTCTAAATTCGATAGAGCTTTTGCCGAAATCGGGCATAAAGGAAACCGCGCTTCGTACAACTCGGCAATGACTTCCCAATTTTCAGGAGCAATTTTAATATCGCTCTTATTGCCCGCTAAAATCGTCTTCAAATGATACTCTGCCCGATACGGATCGACTTCAACATCCTCCCCGGAGAGAAAGATTCGGTGCTTTTCGAGAATCTGAATCACCGTTTCAATCTGCTCCAATACATCCTCTGCCCCCAAATCGACGATTAACAGCGCAGCATCGGCATGTTTGATGACTTCGGGAACCCAGTATTCCATGTAATCATCTGAAACCGGCGGAAGATCGATGAGTTGGATATGGAAATTTTCATGGATCAAAACGCCGGGCAAAACCATGCGGGTCGTGTAGGGGTAGCCGGCAATTTCCGGATGCGCATTCGTAAGCGCGGCAATCAATTGTGATTTGCCGGTATTGGGTGCGCCAACCAGGGCAACCTGGGGCAACCCTTCTTTTTTGACATAATAGCTGAATTGCTTTCTGCCGCTCTTCCCCTCTCGCTGGATCAAATCGTTGATGTTGGCGATGCGACGTTTAATATCCGCTTGGAGTTTATCCGTTCCCTTGTGCTTCGGGATCAAGCGCAGCATTTCTTTGAGCGCCGCAAGCCTTTCCCGGTCGGTACTTGCCTCCCGGTAGCGCCTTTCAGCCTCATGATATTGTGGTGTAAGATTCGCAGGCATAATGGAAAGTCTCTTCAGACAGCGCCAATTCCAAAGTGTATCTGCAAAACCGCTTGCACAAAACTTCCTGCAATGAAAATAACTTCTATTTTTTCCCTGAGCATAAATTGAGACAGAGCGGTTTCGTCAGGCTGATCTTTCTTTTGACTGCTCTATTGTATTATTTTTGATACGATTGCTAGCATTTATTATAATGCTCTCAGGATAACCTACATAATCTAAAAGCGCAATTGCATTTCTGGTAGTTGAAGGTCCCGGGTGTAATTTATAATCAAATTCAAGTCCTTCAACGCATACTTGCTCACGAAAATGATAATTGGCATATTCATGATTCAGTATTTCTGTTAATTGTAAATCGTGTGTTGCAACAAGGACAAAGTCTTTATTATTCGCTAAATACTTCAAAACTTCAATCGATGCTGCAAGACGTTCGACAGAATTCGTTCCCCGAAATATTTCATCTAAAATAAATAAATGGATAGATTCAGTCTTTGACGCATTTAGAAGTCTTAAAATGGATTCAACTTCTGCCAGGTAATAACTTTTTCCTAATACCAGATTATCCATTCTTCCAATCGATGAGAGAACTTTTTGAAAGGGTGTTTCATAATATTCTGAAAAACTCATGTTTATTGTTTGGGCAAGAACAGCATTTACGCCCAATGTTTTTAAAAAGGTTGTTTTGCCCGCCATATTTGAACCAGTGATCAGAATATTTTTTGAATTAAACTCAAACGAATTTGATACTGGATTTTGCAGTAATGGATTAAATATGTTTTTTACGCGATATTTTTCATTATTTTCTATAAATAGGGGATGACAAAAATGATTGAAGTGCATGCGAAATGAGGCAATGGAAATTAAGGAATCTAAACTCCCGATCGTTTCATAAATAGCTTTCAGTTGAGTTAAATTTTTCCTGATTTTATCGATAGCAGAATAAAACCCGGAAATATCCAATAAAAAATAAATATTGAAATATTCAAATAATCCAAACTCATCTCTAAATTGTAAAGCAAAAATATCCTGGGCAATGCTTCTTGTGTCTTTCAAATTCTCTTTTAAAATCGTCTGAATCTCTGCGAACTCATCAAATTTAAATGCTACAATTTTATCAGCCGTGCTGATCAAAACACCAAGATATTGAAAAGAATTAACATATATATCAATTTTGCGCTTTATAAATGAACGTAAAATAAGATTAAAAATGAAAATTGGTACAATCACACTAAAATGCAAATAATTAAGCAATACAAGCAAAAGAACAGAAAACGAAATAATGCTAATAATTGGGAATATTCTTGCGTACAGTGGTTTCTCTGGTAAAGGTTTCCATAAAGAATAAGGTAAATATTTGGCATTTTTATCTTCCAGTCTGTGCAGAGCAAGGTAAACTTTTTCTCTTAACGCTGGTTTGTTTGAGAAGACATTTATAAGAGTCTCTCTCTTGTTTAATAATTCGGATTCTAATAAAGGATGTCTTAGTAAATTATACAAATACTGGGCACCGATTGGTGTCGTGGTTCGATTAATTAAAGTGAAAATTTCATCAAAGTCAAGGTCTTCCCATGTCCCATCATCAATACAATAACTATTTTCAAATGAATTCGTTTTATTAAATTGATAATATAATTTTATTGATTCTAAATCTATTCTGCTTTCCGGAATTTTTCCCCAACCATCTCGAAGTTGTTTCAGCTTTTTTGATAACTTTCTCTTATGCAAAAATAGGGATAAAATAATGATACTTATGAGCAAGCCAATAGAAATAAAATAATCCATGATTCACTATTCTCTGTTTATTTCATTATCTTTGCAGCTAATAAGAGCGTTCTGCTGCCCGCCGATAGATTTCTCCTTAACCGTATAAAAAACTCTATGCTATTAAGATAAGCTTATTTCAGTATTTACCTAAAATAGGCGATTGGTTGATGGCTGATTGCCTTTGGCGCTTAGTTTATAACGACTTACATCGTATACATGATTTCACCTGTTGGGTGATAAGCTTAGATCATTCTAACTGATTGAAATTTAATTGGCTAAAAGCCAATCGTTGCACGCCGCAGCCAAATGCCAATCGCTCAGTTTAGGATTTACATATTCAAATAAATTATTTTGACTTTTATTATTTTGCCAGAAAAAGCTTTGTCGAATCCAGGCTTGGTGATTGGGATTACTGCAATTTTAGAATTACACCCTATTGAATCTCTGCTGGAAAACAGGAGATTTGCTGACATTTCGGTTCCACCATCTCCGGCGCAAGTTCCGGAATTAGCGCGCCAGTACGATCTTCCGGTTTTGCGAATGCTGCCCGGCGCGCAACGAAAGAATGTAGACGCCCGAAGGAACTTCCGCGCCATTATCATCCCGCCCGTCCCAATACACACGATGTGCGCCACGCTGGCAATTACCGCGAATCAATGTTCGAGTTAATTGCCCCAGCATATTATAAATTGAAAGCCTGACGTCCGAATCGCTGGCTAGCTGGTACATGATTTCTGTTCCCGGATTGAAGGGATTGGGATAGTTCTGCGTCAGCCAGAAGCGATCAACTTGTTGTTGCTTACCCTCAAATCTGTCGACGGAAGTGATCTCGCCGTATTTTTGCTTTGCGGCTCTGGCATTTTCGAGAATATCGTTTTTATCCTCTCCGCCAAGGATCGCGTAAGCCACGGTCACTTTTTCACCTTTGTCCAGATTATACGGACCCGCTGCCATCAACTGTGACCAGTCATGCTGACGATCGCTTTTCGTCACTTGAAAGCCTTCGGTCATGATCTGGTATTTTTCCTCATCGGTGAAGCCCGGTGCGCTGGTGGTGGGCCAGACAAATGCCTCGTTGCTTACCGCGCGATAGGAGATCGGGCTTTCGGGTGAAAGACTACAAATACCATAATATTTTGAAGTTGGATTCCAAAAGTAGCCGCATGTCGAAACCGCATCGTAATCGGTTTCATTATCATAAGCATCCCCGATATCCCAGTCCATGTACAGCCCAACGTAAATCCCGGAAAGCGGCGGTGCGGAGCTATTTTCCACTTCATATTCTACGATCACGTAATCGTCATCCGGCGCTGCGCTCCAGGAATATGAATACTGATTGACCGAGACGCCGATAGGATTACTCGAATTCGAGTCGTTATAGCGGGCGCTGCCATCCAGATCGGATACTCCGGCAGTCATCATCAATTCGCCGCCCTCGCTGGTGATCCAGTCATAGTGATTGTGCTGCGAATTGCCGTAACAGCAATCGGATACCTTTTCGGCGCTGCCGGCAACGATGACCGAGCCGTGAAATAAAGCGTTGGCGCTACCCCTGGGGTACTGGAACCCGACGCCGACGGTCAATTCGCTTCCGCCTTCGGCATAATCGTAGTAGCCCAGGCATCCGAAACCGGTGATGCTCAGGGCGACATTGCCCACCTCATGTGTAGCATACGTGGGCGACACTGTCAGGTAGAAGTGATCCCAATCTTGATAACTGCCGCCGCCCGCTGTAATATCGATATCGAATTTGATTCGATGTCCGGCTGGGGTATCGGACGAGATGATCACTTGAAACGGCTCGCTGGTATTTTTCCTGGCTGCGCGCGATCTGATAGCACCATAGCTGGCATTCTGGCTGGTAATTTGAACGTAGGAATCCGATGTTTTTAGCTTCGCAGTGACTTCCGATGCATCGGCGAGATAATTCCGCAACGTCACGAAGATGGATATTTGCTCGCCCTGTTCCGGGATTCCGTCGCCATCGCCTCCCGGTGTATCGCTGGAGGAAACTTCGGTAATTCTCAACGAGGGGGACGAAACAGTGAGCGCGCGAAAGGCATTGATGCGCCCGTATCCCATTTGGCGATATTTTGAGGGATTCAACGCATAAATATCATCGGCTGAAATTCGCACCTGTTCCGCTGCTTGCTCTCCGGTCCAGTCAGGGTGGCGCGATTTCACCAGTCCAATCAATCCCGCAACCAGCGGCGTGGACATCGAAGTTCCGTCCATATAATTGTAACCACCACCGTGCCAGGTACTCAAAATGAGCTTCCCGGGTGCGGAAACATCGATTGTCGGACCATAATTCGAGCCGGCAAATCCGAATGACGCCAGCTTGTCATTCTGGTCGGTAGCAGCCACAGAAAACACATGCGGCAGGGAAGCGGGGTAATAGGGTGCGCTCGAATTTTCATTTCCGGCAGCAGCAACCACAATTGCGCCGTTAGTGAAAGCATAATAGAGCACATCTTCTTCGAACGAGGAATAGCTGGAAGAACCCCAACTGCAGCTAATAATATCAGCGCCATTATCCACAGCGTACTTTATGCCGGTGAGTCCGTAATAAATATTTTGCTCATGATCCTCTTCATAATCATAGCTTGCTTTAACCGGCATGATTTTGCAGTTGAATCCGATACTGGCGACACCGATTGCATTATTGGTTGCTGCGGCGGCGATGCCGGCGGTGTGCGTACCATGCGAAGCCCGTAGGTCGGATGACGTATTTGAAGGATCGTTGTCCTCCCCCACGAAATCCCAGCCGCGAACGTCATCGACATACCCGTTGCCATCGTCATCTACCCCATTATCGGGAATTTCATCTTCATTTATCCAGATTTTTTTTTGCAAATCCGGGTGATGCCAATCTACCCCGGTATCGACGATGCCGATGACCACGCTGCTATCCCCTTTTTCGGTGCCCCAGGCTTTTTCGGCTTCAATTTTATATAAATGCCATTGAGAAGTGAATTGCGGATCATTGGGCGTGAATGTGATTTTTTTCGCATAGAGCGGTTCGGCATATTCGACAGCTTCATCCTGCAACAGCGTCTGGCAAAGGCGAGGAATATCGGCATCCTCCGGCAGCTTCACTTTATAAATTCTGCTTAATCCAATGCTATCTTCGCCGGCACGGAATACGGTTTCGGGAAACATTTTGTTGATCTCGTGCACAGGATAATTCTCCAGCAGGCGTTCAATCTTCTGTATGTGTGCAGTGTAATCCTGCGCCGAAGACATTCGGACATAATCGCCTGAAGCGAGCGAAATTTTGAGCACAAAAATTCCCG
The DNA here is from genome assembly GCA_016927835.1 of Candidatus Zhuqueibacterota bacterium. Classification (GTDB taxonomy): domain Bacteria; phylum Zhuqueibacterota; class Zhuqueibacteria; order Thermofontimicrobiales; family Sulfurfontimicrobiaceae; genus Sulfurfontimicrobium. Next base: position 12,806 of record JAFGMA010000358.1, read on the forward strand.
GTAAATATTTATCTGAAGCGGAAACTGATTTTGTCGTGTAATTTCTGGCGCCAAGCGGGATTTGCACCAGGCTCAATAAAACGATCATCGGAATGAAAAAGCGGGATACCTTCATCTTAACTCCTGAATTCTTTTGTAGTATATTTTATTACGCGTCACCGGTTCGGGTTCTGCAAGGTTGGTTGATGACGAACTTTTAAAAATGCCTATCTGCTTCAGAGTCACGATTGTGTCCGTAGAGGCTATTCGAAGAATATACTTGTTACGGGTGAATTAGTAACATTACATTTTTATTCTGTCATTGCGAGGCGTTTTTTGCCGGGGGCGCCCAGCCGAAGCAA
>JAFGMA010000359.1 GCA_016927835.1 Candidatus Zhuqueibacterota bacterium
GCTCCACTGCGTTACGCTCGCAATGACATGCTTAAGAATATGATGTTACAAACTAACCCTTAATAGGTATAGTTAAGGTCTTTTTATATTTCCGAAATTATGCGTTTGCACCCCAGCTTATGGCTTTATTTCTATTGACATGCAGCTTTTGTATTGATTTTTACTTCACCTGATTTTCTCATTCACACCTCCTGCACCTGCTGATACCCAAGCATAGCTGATCCCGTCCATTTTTTAGGAGTGCTCGCCTTTATGCGATACAACATGCAAATACTGATTTTAATCGCTCAACCTTACACTTCAAACTACAGTCCGCTTCGCATTGATCGGGCGCCGCGATAAATATCTTGACATTTTCTATTCATTTTTATACATTCAGTATCAATTTTTAATCCACCTAAAAATCATCTGGAAGGAATGGCAACATGTATCAGGTTTATGTCACAGACTTTCTATCGGAAATACGAATTGAAAAAGAGATACTGGCATCCGTGGCTCAGACAGAGAATCTTCAATGCACCTCAGAAGACCAGTTGCCGGCGAAGATGTTTAAAACCGCGGATGCGTTGATTGTGTGGCATGATATCAAAATCTCTGCTGCGTCGATTTTACGCCTGAAAAAATGCCAGGCGATTATCCGTTGTGGTGTGGGATTTGATAATGTGGACATTCGGGCAGCGGGGCAGCACGGTATCCATGTGTGCAATATCCCCGATTACGGCACCGAAGAAGTGGCGGATCATGCTATCGCTTTGATGATGACGCTCGTTCGGCGCACCGCGTACCTCAGCAACTTGCTTCAGAATCAAACCGACGCATGGAATTATAAATTGGGCATACCGGTGATGCGATTCCGGAACAAAACACTGGGCATCATCGGACTGGGGCGTATCGGCACAGCAATGGCGCTCAGGGCTAAGGCGCTTGGCATGAATATCCTGGCGTATGATCCTTACATTCCCGATGGCAAGGACAAATCGGTAGGCGTGAAGCGCGTGGACGAATTGCCGGAGCTGCTCACTGCATCCGATGTGGTTTCGCTCAATTGCCCCCTGACCCAAGAAACACGGCACATCATCAGCACGGATGAATTCGCGTTGATGAAACCGGGAGCATTTCTGGTGAATACGGCGCGCGGACATGTGGTAGATACAGTGGCTTTGAAAGCTGCGCTGGAAAATGAAAAAATCGGCGGAGCCGGATTGGATGTTTTGGAAAATGAACCGCCTTATGGTGTGGATAAGTTGTTCAATGCCTGGCGCGATGCACCCAAAGGCAATTTGAAGCATCTGATTCTGACACCTCATTCCGCGTTTTATTCCGAAGAAAGCTTCGAAGAGATGCGCCAGAAAGCTGCCCTGGCTGCCAAACGCATCCTGGAAGGAAAATCACCGCGAAATGTTGTGAACGGGGAATTCATGGTATAGCGTTTTTCTACGATGTACGGGAGTGTTGGCAGCACGCTTTCCTGAACCAGGGAGAGTCAGGAAAGCTGAACCTGCCATGCCTGAATGCAAATTGCCGGTTCATGTGCCGGCTAAAGCAAGCATGCGTTTTTAAGCAGTGATACTGATCTCCCTGCCCAGCCGGGCACTTTCATAAATTCCATCCAAAATTTTCATCAATTTGATGCCTTCCTTTCCGGAAGAAATCGGTTCCCTGTCATTCCGAATACAATCGATGAAATGAGCGATCGATTTTGGCGCCGGGCGAAATTCGTTTCGATAAATTTTATCCACGAAATAGCCATTTTCTTCACAAAATGCTTCCGCTATAAAATCGTAGCCTTGATCAACATTTCGGTGAACAGCGCCGGCTTTTGTGCCATAAAGCCGCGTTTCCATGAATTCACGTTCAGCGCGATTAACCGCCCAACTGGCTTCCGCAGTCAGGATGGCGCCATTTTCGAGCCGGATGAACGCCACTGCCAGGTCTTCAACATCGAACGTCCGATTTTGCTCTTTGGCGAGTTGGGTGCCGATTGGATTGAATACCGATGCCGACACCGAAACGGGTTCAGGCGTACCCATAAACCACAGCGCCAGATCAATACGGTGCACCCCGAGATCGATCAGCGGTCCACCACCGGACAATGCTTTTGTCGAAAACCAGCCGCCGAGTTTTGGAATGCCCCGCCGGCGATGCCACACCGTTCGGGCGAAATAAATATCGCCCAGCATACCTTGCTCAAGTTGTTTCTTCAGGGCAAAGGCTGCGGGGGTATAGCGGAAACTCATGTTGAGCATCAACTTTTTGCCGGCAGCATCGGCAGCCGCCTGCATCTGAATCGCTTCAGTTGTATTCATCGCCATCGGCTTCTCGCAAAATACGTGTGCACCTCGCTCAAAGGCTTTGATTGTAAAAGGTGCATGGAATTTATTGGGTGTGGCGATAACTACGGCGTCAAATCGCTCTTTGTCCAGCATTTTAAGACCATCGGTGTACGACTTTGGCACATCATATTGTTTTTGAATCCTGGATAATACGTCAGGATTCGTGTCGCAGATAGCAGCAATTTGAATCCCATCGATTTCCTGCAACGAGGCAAGGTGATTGCGCCCGATTCCGAGCCCGATAATTCCAAATTTCAGGTTTGATTGCGTCATATTCACCCTTTTCCAGCTTTAAGTCAGTTTTCTCAAAATCAAGCTTTTCACCATATTTCAGATGAAAAGCAATTCATGCCAGTAAGTGATTAATTTTGTGGTTGTTAATTCTTTATCGAAAATTACCAGGAGATTGTCCGAAAATTCTCCTTGCCATTCCCAGTATCCGTTTATCTGTGAGCATCACACGGGAATTCATTTCAACAAAAGATTTACGGATTCCCGCCGGGTGCGTTTGGATTTTTCGAGCAGCAGGTGAAAATTAGTTGCAGCTTTGAAGCGTCCTCAATCCCATTTCCAGTCCTTTTTCCCGAAGCTCGCCATCGTAGACCGGATCTTCGTGCTCGATCACCATGTCGCCGGTATACCCGATTTCCAGCAGCGCCGTGAATATCTGTTTCCAATTAATCTCGCCCCAGCCGGGCAGCCGATAGCGCCACCAACCGCGCCCCTCAATTCCGGCGACTTTCAATCGGTTCCGTCGAATTTCGGTATCCTTGGCGTGGAACATGTGAATCCGATCCGCAAAGTCATAAATCGCCTGCAGCCAATCAATTCCCATCCAATGCAGGTGGGACGGATCGAATTCCAGCCCGACAACGGGCGGCACAATTTCGAACATCTTTTTCCATAGCACCGGGCTGTAGCCGACATTTCTGCCTCCGTGCGGACAATTTTCGATACCGATTAATTTACCGCTATCTTCCGCCGCCTTTGCAAATTCACCGAAAATGCGTTCAAAATTTTTCAATTGCTCGTCTTCGGACACCTTGCCGGCAAAGGCATTGCACGTGATGACTTTGGTATTGAAAACATCGCTTATCTCAATTGTTTTTAAAAAGCTGTCAAAAGCGGCGGCATCTTTCATCTTGTCGCCGGAGCAATAGTCCTCAAAATGAAACATGCTAATAACCGCCAGATCATGTTTGTCAAACGCCGCCTTGACTTTTTTTGCGGTATCTTTGTTGAAGAGCTCGCTGCCGGTTTTGGTGTGAATTTCCAATCCCTCGAAGCCGGCTTTTTGTGCGAACGCCAGAGTTTTTTCATCGTAACCGCCGATAAATCCAAGTCGCATGGGCTTGCTCCTTTTTGATTAATATGGTGTTAGCTTTCATTATTATGATAGAAAAATTATTTCCATCTGCTGTCGATTGAATCGATGCGACATCAATATGCGCAGTGCTCGCGATAATAAGCCAGCATAAGATCATAGGTTTCTTTTGGCATGCCTTTGAAGATGACATTGCTGGTGGAAAAAATATAGCCCCCGCCCGGCTTGCCGCTTTCGAGCGCGTAACGACAACTTTCGAGAATTTGCTCCCTTGTGCCGGTTTGCAGCAGGGCGCAATTCACATTGCCGATGAGCGCAATTCGATCGCCGTACAGCCGCTTGACTTCGGCAATGTCAACGCCAGCCATTGGATCGAGCGAGTGCAAGCCGTGGGGATTGGCGCTGACCAGTTGATCGAGAATGGGCATGATATCGCCATCAGTGTGCTTGATGACATAAGCGCCCATCTGGCGATACCCGGCTACCAGGCGCGTCAAATAGGGCGTTACGAATTCGGAAAATTTTGCCGGAGAAAGAAACGGTCCGTCATTGAAGCAGTAATCCGCGCAAAGGATGAAACCATCGATTCCTGCGTCGAAAAATTTGCGCGCAATTTCAAGCCGTTGGTCCACAGCGCGGCTTTGTTCATCTTTAATCCGATCAGCCTCTTCGAAAATCGCCACCGCCACATCGACCATGTTTTCGCCGCTGGGGATGCCCATTGTGCTGTCGCCGTGCATCAGCAGCAGACGCCTGCCCCCGTCGAGATCGCGCAACATCCGGGCGCCTTCCAAATTCGTGGCTTCGTCCGGCGTATAAAAACCGCAATAAAAAATAATGCAATAATCAAACGTATCCGCAGTCCGGATCAGCAATCGCACATTATGTTCGAGGAATTCGGCAGCCCTTTCAGGCTGGGCTTCCCACTGCTTCCGGCTCACAAAATCCTTTCCGAAATATTCCTCCGTCAGTTGCATCTGCAGCTCAAAATGCGGCACAATATCCGGTTGCCTGAGTTCAAGCGCGGTGATGGCGCGTTCACGTGGCGTCATGTGTTTACCCCTGAATTGGTTGGGTTAGTTGTATGATTTCAGGTAGTTAAGGAGGTGGGACAGAATAACCTGGATATTTTGCTTAAAAATAATTTTGATAAATAGCAACTAAAAAATTTAAATGGGTAATTTATTTTATCCCACTTCCTAATTTCTTACGGTGACAGTTGCATCGCTCTTCCCCTGATACGACTCAATGGGATTTAGCGCATTCGTATTTCGCCTGACTACGATTCAAACCTTCAATTGCTGTGAAGGCGCCCACGATTCCAAACGCATACCGAATCGCATGCAAAGCCATCATCAAAGAAGTGCTTATTGTAATCTTTTTAAGGGAGAAAGTCAAGAGAAAAATGGCGATTCAAGGTAATGCCTCAGTTATTGGTTCTTTTCATGATTTACAGTGCCTCTGGGATTCCCAAACAGAATAACCCGGGCATTTTGCTTAAAAATAATTTTGATAAATAGCCGCTAAAGAGATATAAATGTGCAACTTATTTTATCCCACATCCTTGAAGTCCTGCGCGCCTAATCCCCGCAGCAGCTTAAGTTCCTCTTCAAAGCCTCACCCCGATCCAAGTCGAAGCTTTCAGTTTCCTTTGCTGAAATAATTAATTTCTCGGCTCGTTAAGTTTGTTATTCGGCGCCCGCCTTTTTCCCGCCAGCGATCCCGGCACCGCACGCCACACAATAATGCATCCACGTTTGTATTTCGGTACCGCATTTTTCACAGCTATCCTTTAATTGGGTCTGGCAAAACGGACAAAATTTATAATTTGCAGCGATCAATTCGTTGCATTCCGGACAATGTATCATGGAAGATGAGATATAAATTTTGTAAATCAGGTAGCCGAAGATACTTGTGACCAACGCAAACAAAATCCAGTAACGGGCTTCGCGGCTGGTTTTGCTGGCATCCTTGGCAATCAGGTAAGCAAAAATGAAATTGATTAAAAAGTAAAGCAAAATTCCCAGGATAATCGCGAGTTCCTTGTGCTCTTTCAGAAACGATTTCCGGATTTGAAATTTCACCAATAGCGCATTTGATGACGCAAAATCACCCTTTAATTTTGCCCTCAGCGCGTATTCCCCGGGGGTAATGGCATCGAATTCTAAGGTACTATTTTCAGCCACTCGCTCCGGTAACTGAATGTCGGGTCCGTAAAACTCATAGTATAGTTGACATCCCGGGTAGTCAGGCGGTTCGATTAGAAATCGAAATTGAAGGCTATATTTTCCTTTTGGCAGCTCAAATTGCGTCTTTTTACCATGGCTTTCATTATTGACGATAATTTCCTCAAGCCTCAATGCCGGCGGCGGACGATTTTGTACCACAAATGCAAAGTCAAGTTTTTGTTCAAGCCGAGTAGCATTTCTTTTGTGCAAAAGCATCACGCTGCCGTTGAATTGGCTGCCCGGCACAAGTTCCGAAAATTCCAGGAAACGCTGTTCGGTCGTTCGCATGGATGACATCTGGTAGGATGATTTGCCAGAAATGCGATAATCAATATTATAGTCAGGCGAATCCTCTGGTAATACCACAAACTCAATCCGCACGCTCCTTCCGTACCAGGGAATCTCAAACGGTGTTTTATGTAAACTCAACGTATCGCCATCCGCAATAAGATACTTGATCCGCAGCAACGGTGCATTTCCAAAAGGTTCTGAATTTGCATTTACATAAAACACGACCGCAATGACGACACCCAGCCAGTATGCAAATTTGAATAATCTTTCTCCGCCTCGCATAATTCAATCTCCTTCCGCTATTTGCCGTTTTCAGCTTCTACCCGGTTTGCCTGCAAAATGAACAGCAAAAAAACACAGATGAGCATTAAAAAAAAACTAATCAACGTTACCAAATTCAAATTTTGAATAAAGACCCATTCAAAAAATCCGCTATACAGAAAAATGAATGCCGCCACGAGCGCCAGCCCGAAAGCAATCTTGCGAAACAGCGAATTAAAAGAAAACTGCCTGCGCCCAGCGGGAGTTGGCTCGCTTTCAATCATCCGATTCAATCGCAGCTTCAAAGTGTACGATGCCGGGATTGTTGGGAGTGATTTTTCTTTGATTGGCATCGGGCGCGACAGGATTTCAAAATCAGTCCGGCAGCTCCTGCACCGCCGAATATGATTTTCTACGCGTTCCATCAGTTTACTCGGCAATCCGTGGTAAATATATTCCGGTAGATTTCGTTGGACGTAGGTGCAATTCATCATTCACTCTCCTGCATCAGTTTTCCCAATTGGCGCAATGCGTAAAATCTCCTCGACTTCACCGTGCCAACCGGCAACTCCAGCACACGGGCAACTTCTTCCGTGTCCAAATCCTGAAAATATGTCAATTCCAGAATGATCTGAAATTCCTTTTTCAGTTTGCTTATGAAGCGATTCAGATCGGCTTTCAAATGAATCGTTGTTGAGTGGTCATCGGGAGTGACGGCGCTCTTTTCAATGGCATCCGTTTTTTCAGACAGGGCTTCGAGTTTGGGTCGCCGGTAATAATTTTTCAATTGGTTTATTGCAATCCGGTACAGCCATGTTGAAAATTTTGAACGCGCTTTAAAACCGGCTGCATGGCGAATGACTTTTAAAAATAGCTCCTGTACCAGGTCTTCCGCCAGCGCCTGTGAATCCACCCGGCGATAAAAGAAATTCAGCATTTCATCCCGATACCGTTCGATTAGGTCCGCCATCGCCTGCCGATTGCCACGACAATAGCGCAGCATTAATTGCTCATCTGAAGCCATTCATTCTCCGGGTTTTGCTTTATTAGACAAACAGATTTCGGGTTTCGTTCAACGGAAAAATAAAAAATGATTCAGCAAGATAAATATAGCGGTTTCGCGGGGGAGGCAATTGGGCAGATGGATTTTATGACGGTTGGAAATGCAGGGAGCGATGTTCAGGAGGTGGGATAAAAAAACTTGGATATTGTGCTTAAAAAATAATTTTTATAAATAGCCACTTAAGAAATCTAAATGGGAAACTTATTTTATCCCACCTCCTTAATAGTACAAATACTTTCGCCACTGGTCGTTCATTCTGCCTTCCATTCTCACCCATTGGAGGAAATAATACGAGCCGAACTGCCTGGGTGAATTGAGCAATTTCAAGCCGGCTTCGGAAGGCGTTTTATCGGCTTTCTTTTCATTGCATCGGTAGCATGCGGTGACGATATTTTCCCAGATATCTTTGCCGCCGCGGGATTGTGGAAGAATGTGATCGAGCGTGAGCTTGCCGGGATCGAATTTTTTCCCGCAATACTGGCACGTATACTGATCGCGCACGAAGACCGTTCGCTTGGATAAACCAGTCCTGCGAAGTTGGACGTTAATGTACTGATTCAAGCGGATAACCGAGGGTACTTGAATTTGCGTCGAGGGAGATCGCAAATAGTGATGGGACAATTCCTCCATACAAGCGATTCCCTTCAGAACGAGTACCACCGCCCTGCGCATACCACATATATTTATCGGCTCGTAGCTCGCATTTAAAACCAAAACGCGTTTCATTTTCGCTACTCCCTTTAATCATCGATCAAAATCATTACCTTAAGGCATACCCCAATCCTCCTGCCTCTTCACTTTTAAAAAGAGAAGAACACCGCTGCTATACTTGTTACGGGTGAATTAGTAACATTACATTTTTATTCTGTCATTGCGAGGCGTTTTTTGCCGGGGGCGCCCAGCCGAAGCAA
>JAFGMA010000360.1 GCA_016927835.1 Candidatus Zhuqueibacterota bacterium
AATAATTCCAGAACCAATAATGTATTGTTTTAATTGGTAATAGCGATGTTTAGGCGTGAACTCTTAACCCATCCCCCGGCTCCTTCCCTTAAACCAAGGGAAGGGGAGAAAACCGGGGAGCAAGTTCCCCTTCCCTATTTTTTAGGGAAGGGGCTAGGGGCTGGGTAAGAATGAAGCATGCCTATTCCAGGGTAATTTTTTTAAAAAGATTCCGAATTGTGAATTTTTGTGCGATTTGTTTTATAAAAATTATAAATTTAAATCAACTTTTTGCTACGGTAATTTTGGGATTGCACACAATTTATTTTATCCCACTTCATAAATATATTTTGACCTAAAGCCTCCTTTTCATGTTATGTCCCGGTGGCGTTTTCACCGATGTCCAAAGAGACATCTCTTGCCCATATTGATCGCGTCCCCATCATGTCATCGGGAACGCGAGCCGATGGGATTTACTTCAACAGAATGAGCTTTTTCACTTCTTCGTAAGGCGATGACTGGTTTTGTTCGCTTTTCATTTTGATCCGATAAAAATAAACACCGGATGCGGCAATGCGCCCGCTGGCATCGCGCCCATCCCAGGTGGCTTGATGGTATCCCGGCTCAAACACACGATTCTCCACCGTGGCAACCTCGTTGCCGTTGATATCGTAAATTGCGAGTTGTACCTGCGCCGTCATCGGCAGGTGATACTGGATAGTTGTTGCAGCATTAAACGGATTAGGATAATTCTGAAGCAATTTGAAAGCGGTGGGGAGAGATGTATGCTGAATGGCATCATGCTCTTCGAGGCGCATCGTCGCCGAAACGAACAAGCCATCGGCGCGATACAGCCGATCAGCTTTTTCTGTGAATTCGGCTTCAATCGGCAATTCTTCGTCGGTGCGTTTTTTCCACAGGCGGAAGCTCAGCGCTTCACCTGGTTTGAAGCCATCGACAGGATCCGTCTGTAAATTGTCACCCCACACCGTGAACGCAAGATTCCGATCCTGCCACACCGCTGCGCCGCAGCATTGACCCTCCGGCGTGAAAATCCCGATCTCATCGCCAGCTTCCGGTTGAAGCGCGTTCATGGCAGTTGCCGGAATGATCGCCGTGGCATTTTCACCGGTGCAGGCAGCGAACTGAAAGTGAACTGGCGAAGCATTGGGCACAGACTTATTTTCATAAGCTTTGGCGAGTACCTGCAAGCCACTGCCCGAAGGATAAACCAGAGTTCCCGCTGCGTTCAGGTAAACCTGGTAGCCCTGCCCCGGCTGCATGTTGCCGATGTCATTGATGCCGTACGCCGGAATGTAGGTCTGACCCGCATTGTTTTTGGCGATCACCAGTTTATCGCTGATGCTTCCTAAGGCGACGGCTGCATCAATCGCCACTGTAGGCAGATAGCTGATCATGCTCCAGCCTTTGGGGAGCGAAATCGGCGTTGTTGCATCGAGTTTCATGCCGGTGACATCGAGGCTGCTGGTGTTTTTCAGATACGCCTGGTAGCCTTCTTTGAAATCAATATTTCCGATGTCGTTTATGCCATAAGCCGGGATATAGGTTTGTCCGGCGCTGTTTTTTACCAGCACCAGTTGATTTTCAACCGGCTGCATGACGTTTTCAATCGCCGGATCAATCGGATTCACGTTAATCGAAAACATATTCCAGCCTTGATTCAGACTTAAATGCGCTGTTTTGTATGTTTCGATGGTTTCTACGCGATTGAAGATATCCCAACCCTGATATAGCACGCGATTGTCCTGCCACGCGAAGCATATTTTGCCAGAGATGAAGCCGACATCCGGGGCAGTCTGTCCGGCATTTTCAGTATCCTGATTGACCACGTAAATCGCGCCGTCTGGGGTGCCATCGCTGAAGAAGCGTTGCGCGCAGATGTCATAATTCGAATTACGATATTCAACCCAGGCGACGACGAATTCATTGTTATCATTCATGGACACCTCACTCGAAATGGCGCTGATCGCCGAGGATTCGTTAATTCTGAATTTTTCACCCAATTGAACCCGGTCTTTATTATATCGCTTTCCCCAGACACCATAATCATCGTCCCACGTAATTACAAATGATCTGTCGTCGGCAACCGCAACTGAAGGCGCAAAGCTGCTCTTTGCATCTACCTGAGTCTCTCCGTAATCGTCGACTTTGAAGCAGTCTCCGATGAGATCGCCGTTCGAATTCACACATTGTGTACTAATATGTCTGCGGTCAATACCATACTCCCATACAACTACAAAAAAGCCGTCTGAAGAAGCATCGATATCCGGATAACCACATTCAATGCGATTGTGAGGAAGATACAATGTGTTACCGATCTGATTGCCATTAACATCATAGAGGCAACCTTCCAGCGTACTATTATTGAAATGAACGATCAAATATGTGCCATCGCCGGCAACGGCAATCGCAGGGAACGATGCATGATCAAACACGTTTATTTTATTCCCGAGCTTATTCCCATTCGCGTCAAATCGCCGGGCATAAATAGCATTGGAACCGCCGCAAGGAAGGTTAACGTAATCTGTCCATACAATCATAAACGTCCCATCGAAAGCAATCGCAACATCCACGGTGGTTTTGAAACACAAAGGTTCATCATTCACCTTAAAATTGCTGCCAATTTTCTGGTTTTGGCTATCAAATAGCTGAGCGTGCACATCCGAGGAGGTACCGTTGTCGTCACACCACGTTATAACGAAATGACCATCCTTTGCAACCGCAATTGCCGGGACAATCTGATTGACACCCTGATCGTCATCATTCACCCGGTTTGCCGGAAACGGCACTATCTCTCTTGAAATTATAATGTCGACAATCTGATCGCCTCCATTGGAAGAAACGAGGAGTGTGCCAGAATCGCTATTGCCGCTCATTTTATTTCGATCCACCGTGAGCGTGATGGCAGCATCCCCGGTTCCGTTAGCAGGATCGATTGCCGTGAGCCAGGGCTTGTCAATCACTTCGCTGACAGTCCAATTCAACGTTCCGCTGCCGGTATTGCTGATGTCAAACGTCATGCTGGTTGCGGTGGTCCCAAAATCCAGCGTTGTGGGAGTGACTGATAACACTGGTGTTTCGCCGGCATTGATCTGATAAATGCGCAAGCCAACTGCTCCCGAACCCGGATCACCCACATACAGGTAGCCGCTGTCAATGGACAGTTCACCAGCAATTCCGGGATAGGTTTCGAGCAATTGAATATTCAACGGATCGCTGACATCCAGCACGTAAATCGCATTGACCTGATCAAACACGGCAGAAGCGAAAACCAGATCGGCGGGTGGATACAGCGCAAAAGTGTAGAACAGAACATTATCGTAGGTGGTAATCAGTTGCGGATTGATTTTGTCGGATATATCCCACACCTGGAAGCCCTGAACCGGACTGCCTTCGGGACCAACGCTCATGTAAAGCGTGTGATCATCCGGCGAGAGCGCCATACAATGCGCCATGTAGCCTGCATTGAATGTCTTGACGAGGTTGGGATGCGCCTTATCGCTCAGATCATAAATCAGAATTTCTTCGGGAGGCCATTTGTTGGCAGCGCTGGATTGATACATGATAGCGCCATCGCTGGTGATACAGAGATAGCGTCCGTCGACATCGCCATGGTAAAAACCGACTTCATTCAATAATCCGGTAGAGACATCATACACCCTGACGCCCCCCCAGGACCCGCTGGAATGTTCAGCAACGTACAGGTAATCGCCCCGGGTTCGGATGCCCGCATGGTTGTAGGAAATGTTGGCGCTGCTGACAACTGTGGGATTATCGGGATTAGAAACGTCGATCATTTTCACGGGAAAGCCGCGATGGGTGGTGTAGGCGTAGCCATCGGCGTACCACAGGTCGTGAATATTTTTGCTGGCAACATTGGGGATGGAGCCGCGGAGGACCGGATTCGAGCGGTCAGATACATCGGCGATGAAAAAGGCGCCGTCCGTAATTGTTGCGCCATAATCGACCATGTAGGCGTAATCGTCGCTGGCATGCACTTTCAGACGCGTCGAAGCGGCGGGTACGGAAACAGATCCGGTTTCGACCAAAAAATCAGAAATCGATACAGTTGGTGGCTGCAATTTAGCGATGAAAATATCCTTTGAACCAACACTTGTTAATTCAAATTCACCGATGGGGAGGGTTCCGGCAAAAGTACCCGTAATAATATTATTCGATTCATTGTCGGTTGTAATGCCATATCCCCGATCAAAGTTGGTTCCGCCTATGAGGTTTGCCCATAAAAGCTGCCCCTCCGCAGAATAGCTGGTGACAAAAACATCATTATAAGCAACACCAGTCAAGGTGGTATCCTCAAAGGTGATTGATTCGTTGAAATATCCGATCATTGTAAGGTTTCCCGATTCATCTAACGTAAGATCGACAGCAGCTTCATAGTTCGGGCTCCCCGCCTGTTTCGCCCAGTTCAGGTTGCCTGAGGCGTCAAAATGGGCTATAAAAATATCATCGTCTCCCAGGCTGTGGAGTGTTGTTTCTTCAAATGTAACGGAATCAGCAAACGTCCCACAGCAGTAAATATTGTCAGATTCATCGATTCCGAAGCCCAATACCGAATCGTAATCCGGACCACCAGCCTGCTTGATCCACAAAAGATTGCCTGACGCATCATATTTAGCGATGAATAGATCTAGCTTCCCGCTGCTGGTAAGTTGATGTGAGCCAAAGGTGGCGGTGCTGCGGAAATAGCCGGCGACATAAAGGTTTCCCTCATCGTCGAGTGCGATTTTTTCACCACCATCCTTTTCTACGCCGCCACCCCGCACTGCCCAGAGCACATTGCCGTTCGGATCGCATTTAGCGATAAACATGTCCGCTTCACCGGCGCTGGTTAAATTGGTCGAGCCAAAACTGGCAGTGCCCCAGAATTGCCCGATCACGAAGATATTGCCAGAGCCATCGGCGATAATATCCCGTCCGCAGTCATCGTCATGACCACTTGCATCTAATCCGCCATAGCTTTTCACCCAAACCAAATGTCCTGACGGATCATACCTGGCGACGAATATATCTTTGATGCCTTGCGCGTATATTGTTTCGCTTCCAAAGGTTGCAGTGAAAGTGAATGTACCGGTGACGATACAATTACCATTTTCATCTGCCGTAACCGCCATGCCTTCATCCCACTCCGGACCTCCGGCTTGATTAGCCCATAACACCTTCCCATTGTTATCAAATTTAGCGATTATCACATCAAAGCCGATTGTTCCAATCTGACCAAAAGGAGAGGTACCGGTCAGAAATATGTTACCGGCATCATCGGTTGCGATGTCATTGGGTGTTTCTTGATCGGTACCACCAAACCGCTCTGCCCAGATAAATTCAGGCGCCTGCGCACCGGCTTCGCTGGTTGAAAAGAGGACAATGCCAAGAATAAACAGCACAGTCAGCGCTATCCGGGGATTATTTCGATTGATCTTCATATTATGCTCCCTGTTCAAGTTTTATTTCATTAGTATCATCTTCCTGATGCTTGAATAGGTGACTTGCCTGTCATCTTTTGCCCTGGCTTGGATTTTATAATAATAAACGCCCGAAGCCACCAACTGCCCGCTCTCATCGCGACCGTTCCACTGCACTGCCTGAAATCCAGCGGATTGGTTGCTGCTGATCAGCGTTTTGACTTCATTGCCGCGTAAATCGTAAATCGCCAGTACGACGGCAGCATCTTGCGGAAGGAAATATTCGATGGTGGTTTCGAGATTAAACGGATTAGGATAATTTTGACTCAAAGCAAAATCTGAAGGAAATTCTGATGTGTCTAATTCTTCAACAGACGCATCGGTTTTCGCTAAATTCGCAGAGTGCGGGAATTCAAATACCTCGATTGAGTTGCTGCCTCTGAATACCTCGCCTTCAATCGTTCCCTCGATAGTAATCTCCAAACAGCCGGTACGCTCACCGATCTCTGCGATCAGATCGCCGCGGCTAAACATCAGCATCAATTCCGTATTATCGTTGTGATTGCGATCGGTAAAACACCAGGGTTTTTCTTTCGCTGTGATTGGCGATATGAGCTCAACGCCATCAATGGCAGAAATCCTGACTGACCCTTTATCAATCTTGCGAACATTATAAGGGGTGGGCAGTTCGATGAAGCAAATAACAAAACCGAACTTTATCTTTTTGTTTAGAAAACCGAGTAAAAATTCGATAGACGCCTGGATAGACATTTCATACGCGGAATAAATAACCAATTCATTTTGCGGATCCCAAGCTTGATATTCATCTACATATAAATAATTATCACTATAAAATATATCGCTAAATTTGCTGCCTTCCAGATAATAAACCTCTGTCGGATGATACGGATCATGAATATCCAGTACATGAATACCGGGCTGACCAGGGAAACCAGCATCCACAAATACTTTCGTATATAAAATTTGGCGTTCGTGGTCTAATGCCAGTTGAGCAACATTGGTTAATGCATAAGTGCTTATTTCAACAGGCTGGCTGCGGTTGCTGAGGTCATAAATTTTCAAGCCTTTCGAAGGCGGCGTAAAATCATCTGGCTCCTGGTAAGTCATATACAGATAGCGATCATCGGGGGACATGGCTAATTCTATCCCGAAAATGTCGGGAATAAAATTGAGCACGTACGGATTGGTCTTGTCCGAAATATCATACGTAAACAATTTTGCTTTATCCCACTCATCGAGCCCGCTGGATTGATAAGCGTATAGTCCATCAGAAGAGACAGCGAAATCACGACCATCAATATCGCCTAATAGTGTACCCACAAGATTCAGATTATTGGCGGAGATATCGTAAATCCGCAGACCGCCGGGAGAACTGCCCGCAGAGTGATCCGCCAAATAAAGATGATGCCCAACCGACATAATACCACTATGGGTATAAGTTGATGGAGCGCTGCTTTGAACAAATGGTGATCCCGGGTTGGCGACATCGATCATGTTTACGCCGCCGTATCGATGTGCCGTATACGCATAGCCATTGCCATACCAGAGATCATGCGCATTGGAGAAAGGCAAATCGTTAATTTGTCCCTCAATCCACGGCGCGGTTTTATCCGAGACATTGACTACACAGAATTTTTCAGGACCGCCATACTTGACGAGATAAACGTAATCTCCTTCAACGTGCATATTTATCCAACCCCTTCCCGGGATCGCGATCCGCCCTACTTCTACAAGTTCCCCTGCAAAAATGGATGTTGTAGATATGATTAAGCATATCAAACAAACCATCAAACAAATTTCTTTAGTCCTGTAAAGGCTATTGGTAAACATGGCAGCCTCCTATAAATTTAAAAATTATGGCTGTGCATTTTCAGTGAGTTATAAAAAATAATAGCTTTTCAAAAAATTAAAAAGAAATGTTGTCTCAAATGGTTCATATCATTGAAATAGCACAGGAAAAATTTTGTATCGTGTCAAAATCCGGCAAGTTTTTCAATCACTTTTGTCTGATATAACGGTAAGATAAAATTCCAATAACTTTAAGCTCTCGGTGCTTTTTCAAGTATCGAGAACTTTGCCTTCACTCATTTCAGCAAAATCATTTTCCTGATTTCTAAAAAGGAAGCGTTTCCTGTGTCAGTTTTTCTAGCTTTAATGCTGCAAAAATACACTCCCGAAGCCAGCAGCCGAACCATTTCATCCCGACCATTCCAGCGAACGCTATGAATGCCCGCCGATTTAATTCCATTTATTAATTGAATCACTTCCTGTCCGTTGATATCATAAATTGTCAATAAGACTTCGGCTTTTTGGGGCAAATGATATTCGATTGTGGTTTCGGGATTAAACGGATTGGGATAATTCTGAAGCAGCTTGTAAGCCGTCGGGATGAGCGATTCGGCGGCGTTGCGGACAACGGTAGGTATATTCTCGAATTTGCTGAGCACCATTATTTCATTGGCTGAATAAAAGCCCGTGCCCTGGGAATATGCTACTGAAATGGAGTTCCATTCCTTGGATTGGATGGCTCGATACACGCGATAATGTATCAGCTCGCCGGTTTGCAAACCATCGATTTCGGTGGTCTGGGTATCGTCGCCCCAGGCGGTGATGGACTTATTAGCGCCTTGCCATTGGGTGACGCCGCAGCAGAGACCGGCAGGGGTGAAAACGCCGATATAATCGGCAGCGGCGAGGGGCGCTCCATCGATAGTAGGATTGGTGCTTATGGGTAAGATGATGGTCGCGTTATTGCCGGTTTGGTCTGTGTATTGCCACGCCGGTGGAAGATCAACCGCAAGCGGTATTATAAGTACACTCTGGCTGGTACCACCATAAAGATATCGCGGTGAACCGCTGCTAATGGCTAAGCAACCGACACCATACTGGGCTGATTGCAATAACTCCCATGAAAGACCGGCATCTTGGCTTTTATAAATGCCTCCTGTTTCGTTCCAAGAAACCCAGTATGAAGAAAGATAAATTATATTCGAATTTTGAGGATCTATCACAATATCGGCTTTCCCGTTAATCCCCACACCAAGGTCATCCCAGCTATCTCCGGCGTTTTCGCTTTTCAGCAACAAATTTGCGGTGGCATAAAGTATATTGGTGTTGTTGGGATCAATGGCAATTGAGGTAGTATTATTGCTGTTTACCTGGGTCCAGTTTTCAGCTCCATCTACGCTTTTAAAAATCCCGCAAGCTGTTCCTGCATATAGCGTCAAATGGTTTGTAGGATTGATTGCGATTGCATGTAGACCATGAAACGAATTACCGGAAGTGAGCAAACCATTTTCTTTTTTTTCCCACGATGTTCCGCCATTCATGCTTTTATAAAAAGTGCCGTACTTAGAGGTCATCCGAAAACCCTCCTTGTCATTCCCGATATCCGTTGATCGGGAGTCCATTTATAAAAAGGATCGGTGGATTCCCGCTTAAAACATGCGGGAATGACAGTTTTTGCCTAATCCAATTCATTCTTTAAAGCAGGTTTTCGGATAGGCTCTTAGCCAATTCTGTGAATCCACCGGAGAGCTCAGGTTACTCGTCTGTGCGCGGCAGACATGAAGAAAACTCAACCGCCCACCTTCACCACCAGGAACTTATCACCCCGCTGAAAAGTACCATGTAGCATAATTCAACCTTCTCAGACTCAAATCAGGAGCTACCCCCATGCTGGAACAAATCGATCTCACCAAAAAAATTGAAAAATCCCAATATAAAGCAGTGATCCTGGAACTGGAGCTGCGGTTGGGGGAATTGCAGCGCAAAGCCAGGGAGCTTGAAATTCCGGTAGCCATTGTTTTCGAGGGCTGGGATGCTGCCGGCAAAGGCACACTGATTAACCGGCTTTTGTTGGCGCTGGATCCGCGTGGATTTGCAGTATATCCTACCAATCCGCCGAATGAGGAAGAATGCTACCGTCCCTTTCTATGGCGCTTCTGGCGCAATACGCCGGAGAAAGGCAAAATCGCTATCTTCGATCGCAGTTGGTACGGCAGGGTGCTCGTGGCAAGAATTGATAAATTGGTGAAAAAGAAAACCTGGTTTCGCGCGTATGACGAAATCCGATCCTTTGAGCGGCAACTGGCGGATGGCGGAACATTGATAGTAAAATTTTTCCTGCATATCGATAAATCCACCCAAAAAAAACGATTCAAAGTACTCGAAGGCAATCCGGCAACCGCATGGAAAGTTACCAAAGACGATTGGCGACATCACCGGCAATTTGAAAAATATCTTCAAGCGACCGAAGAAATGCTCGCTAAAACCGACACAGATTTTGCCCCCTGGACAATTGTCGAAGCACTCGACCGGCGTTTCGCCACGGTCAAGGTGTTTAAAACCGTCATCGAAGCGATTGAAAAAGCAGTCGTTCGCGTCAAGATGCCTCAAATCAAATCGGCAAACAATGATTCCGCACAGGCAACCATTCCAGGATTGAATTCATCCGTATTGGACAAAGTTGATTTATCGAAAACGCTCACGCTGAAAGATTATGAAAATGATCTGGATAAATACCAAAACCGAATGCGCGAAATCGAACACGAAATCTATGTGAAACGACTGCCGGTTATTATCGTTTATGAAGGCTGGGATGCTGCCGGCAAAGGTGGCAATATCAAACGCCTGGTTCAGGGCATGGATCCGCGGGGGTATGAGGTGATTCCCATCATCGCGCCCAATGATATCGAAAAAGCGCATCACTATCTCTGGCGCTTCTGGATGAAACTCCCAAAAGCCGGACACATTGCCATTTTCGACCGCTCCTGGTACGGCAGGGTGATGGTCGAGCGCATCGAGGGCTTTTGCTCGGAAGCGGACTGGAAACGCGCCTTCCGCGAAATCAATGAAATGGAACAGCAGTGGGTTAATTTCGGTGCGGTGCTCATCAAGTTCTGGCTGCACATCGACAAAGAGGAACAATTGCAGCGATTCGAAGCGCGCAAGCAGAATCCGCACAAGCAATGGAAAATCACCGATGAAGACTGGCGCAACCGCGAAAAATGGGATCAGTACAAGCTCGCGGTGGATGAGATGCTTTGTCGAACGAGTACCAGTTATGCGCCATGGACTATCATCGAATCCAATTCCAAATGGTTCGCGCGAATTAAAACCTTGAAAACGGTGTTCGATGCCGTGAAAAGTCATCTTTAGCTATTTGCGGTTGGCAGGTATATCCATTTGCACTTAAATTCGCAAAAATAAATGTCCGTGCAGCCGACGGCGCTTCCCGTTCTCCGAATCCGTCAAAAATAGGTTTCAGGGAATCCCCGGATTCGGAACGCAATCCAGTGACAACATTCATAGCTTTTGCCGGCACTATTGGCAAAAATTAACTTCCGGTGAAGTGTACAATACAGGGATAGCATGTCCAAAATAATCATCGGCATACACGGTCTCGGAAATAAGCCGCCTGAAAAGCTGCTGAAAAAATGGTGGAAGGCGTCGATATGTGAAGGTTTGAACGCCATCGGACAGCCCCGGCTTTTCATTCGATTCAAACTGGTTTATTGGGCGCATTATCTTCATCCCCAGCCGCTGAATCCGAAAGAGCGGAATGAAAACTCGCCTTACTATCTCGATGAGCCGTACGTGCCTGCTGCGACCTTCACCAAAAAGAAGCCCGGAAGAATCATGAAACGCGTGTTGGATTATGTTGATAAGCAACTGGATAAAATTTTTCTCAATGATGATTTATCCATTAATTTTTCATCCATTGCCGATTCTTTCATCCACCATTTTTTTATCGATCTCGACGCGTATTATTCATCCGCCTGCATTCAACGGGGGAAAGAGGTACAGCTTGCACGAGATAAAATCCGTGAAAAACTGACGCACATCCTCAAAAAGCACAGGCGAAAGGATATTTTGTTGATCGCCCATTCCATGGGTTCGATTGTCGCCTACGATGTGCTGTCGCAGTGTGATGCCAAAATTGGCGTTGATACGCTTATCACAATCGGATCACCGCTGGGAATCCCGGTCATTATCGGCAAAATCGCCGGGGAACGCAAATCGGATCACCACACCCAAAGCGGGGTGAATGTGCCCGAGACGATCAGGCGTGCCTGGTACAATTTTTCCGATATCGAAGATAAAGTCGCGCTGGATCATAGCCTCGGTGATGATTATGCCCCCAATTCGCGCAATATTCGCGTGATCGATCAACTTATCTCAAACACCTACGAAGTGAATCATCACAAAAATCCGCACAAATCCTATGGCTATTTGAGAGCGCCCGAAATCGCCCGCGTCATTCACAATTTCCTGATGTTTGACCGCAGCCGTTTTCGGAACTGGCTGAGTGCAACCGTCAACCGGATATTCAGCCGAAAAACCATTCACCCCAAAGGAATCGAATCGCATGGATTTTGAGCATATTCAAACAGTTTATAACTATATTCAAACGCATTGGGAAAATACTGTCAGAGAGCAGCCTGAAGATACCGGCACGCTTCTCGGATTGCCATTTCGGTACACCGTGCCCTGTCAGAAAGACAGCATGCAAAATAATTTTTACTGGGACACCTATTTTACAAACGTGGGGCTGCTGAAACAGGGATTCTTTGAACTGGCAAAAAGCAACACGGACAATTTGCTGTATGAGGTCAATCGGCATGGATTTGTGCCAAATGGCAACCGTACCTTTTTTTTGAATCGCTCGCAGCCGCCGGTGCTGGCACTGATGGTACGCGACATTTTCGATATCACCGACGATCTGGGTTGGCTCGAATCGGCATACAGCGCGCTAAAAAAGGAGTACGCGTTCTGGATGGGGAAGCGCATGACGCCCGTTGGCTTGAACCGCTATTTTCACCACGCAAACGAGACGGAGCAACTGGCATTTTTCAACGACGTCGTTCGGCGGCGTCTCGATTTCGCTCCGGCGGGTTCAAGAAAGCAACTTGAAATTGGCGCCCATTATCTTGCGGAAGCCGAATCCGGTTGGGATTTTACGCCCCGTTTCGAACAGCGCTGCTCAGAGTTTATACCGGTGGATTTGAACAGCTTGCTTTATCTTCACGAATTGAGTATGATCCGGTTTTGCGAAGAACTTGAAAACGATGAAAAAAAACTCTGGGAAGAACACGCCGAAAGAAGAAAACAGCTTTTCAACACACTCTGTTGGGACAACCACAAAGAGTTGTATTCGGATTATGATTTTGCGAAGGACCGACACAGTGCGATCGCTTCGCTGGCTACGTATGCCGCTCTATGGGCGGAATTGGCGACGAAAAAACAAGCCCGGGCGATCTCCCGAAACCTGAAGCGTTTTGAACATGGGTTCGGTATTTCCGCATGTGAAGAATCCAATCAGAAAATCAGCTATCAATGGGATTATCCGAACGGTTGGCCCCCGCTGTTTTATATGACCATTGCCGGGCTTCTCAAGTACGGCTATGCCGAACATGCGCGCCGCATCGCTGAAAAATATGTGCGCGTTGTCGTGGATAATTTCCGGAAAACAGGCGATTTATGGGAGAAATACAATATTGTCGATGGGTCCACCAACGTGCAAAATGAATACGAAATGCCGGCGATGCTGGGATGGACTGCCGGGGTGTTTGTTTATTGCGTTGACTTTTTGCGTTCAGAAAATGAATTGAAGTGACATTTTTAGCACTCCTTGATGTAGCCTTTTCCAGTCTCAATTTTTTATACGGCGAAGTACAGCCAGATTTGGTGATTGCTAAAAACTTTCCATGACTCAAGAAAGGAGCTGCAAAATGAAGGTTATCTCATCAATTTCAACCCTGCTGCTCGTTCTCTTCTCGGGAGTCAATCCCGGATTCAGCCTGTCGGCGAATGAAATCACCATGACAATTGTCTATGACAATTATGTCTTTCAAGAAGGCACGCGGGCGGATTGGGGATTTTCCTGCTTCATCGAAGGCACGGAAAAAACAATTCTGTTCGATACCGGCTACGATGGGCAAATCCTGCTGCAAAATATTGATACCCTGGGAGTTGAATTGGACAGTCTTGAACTGGTTTTCATTTCACACGACCACCTCGATCATACCGGGGGCTTGGATGCGGTTATGGGGCGAAATTCAAATATTTCCGTTTATTTTGGCGCGTCATTCCCGGAAAGCTTTAGTCAGGATATTTCCGACAACGGGGGAATCCCGATTCGGGTGAGTGATCCGATCCAAATCTGTGAGAATGTCTACTCAACCGGTGAAATTCAGAGCCACATCAACGAGCAGTCATTGATCCTGGATACAGATGAAGGTTTGATTATCATCACCGGCTGTTCGCACCCTGGCATTCTGAATATTGTTCGCAGCGTAAAATCATTTCTTGACAAAGAGATTTATCTCGTTTTCGGGGGATTTCATTTAGAGGATTCCTCGGAAGTGACGATTAACTGGATCATCCGGCAGTTCAAGGCAATGGGTGTGAAAAAATGCGGGCCGAGCCATTGCACCGGCAGCACCGCAATCGCCATGTTCCGGGAAGCGTACGGAGAGGATTTCGTCGTAATGGGCGTTGGCAAAACGATTCAGGTCACTGCCAGTCATGTTTCGCCGGTTGATGATTCCGATTCCCCGGCAGCAAGTCCCAGGGACTACATGTTGCGGCAAAATTACCCAAATCCGTTCAATGCCGGCACCACCATTCAATATTCGATCCCGTGTTTGAGCCACGTAAACCTGACGCTGTTTGATATTTCCGGCAAAGAGCTGATCACCCTGGTTGATGCCTTCCAGCCTGCCGGGACGCATTCAATTCATTGGAATGGGCAAGATGCAGCCGGGCACCAGGCATCCAGCGGAATCTATCTCTGTCAAATGCAAACCGGAACCTCGACTGAAGCAATACGTATCGCACTTGTTAAATGAGGAAACGCGAATGAACGACATCAAGATAACTGTTGCCACACTGAAATCGATTTTACGGAATCCGATGGAGAATCTCCAGCGAGTGAAACATGCCTGTGAACGGGCGAAGCAGGACTCGGCGAGAATACTCTTTCTGCCCGAATTGATGCTGACCGGTCATGGCGGACACCCGATCATGGCGGAAAATGCCGAAGCAGTACCCGATGGTCCGTTGAGCAGCGAAATTTTGAAATTATCCGCTGCCTATGAATTGTGCATCTGCGTGGGCATTGCGGAGCGGGAACATAATATCGCCTACAACAGCCAAATCGTGATGGATAAAGGGCAATACCTGGGATTACAGCGTAAAATTCACCTGTCCGGGGATGAGTACTGCCATTTTGGGGCAGGCGAAAAAGTGGCTGTGTTCGATATTGGCGATATCCGGTTCGGAATTACGATCTGCTACGACAATCATTTTCCCGAGCTGGCGCTGATCCACGCTCTGAATCATGTGGACTTGATCCTGGCGCCCCACGCGGCTCGTTCAGGTGTCTGGTCAGCGCCGATCACCAGGGAATTCAGTATGAATTTGATTAAATTGCAGCAGGAGAACTGGGAAAAAGTGCACCGCGCGCGCGCGTTCGATCATAACATATTTGTCCTGCTGAATAATGTTGTGGGCTCTGCCACCGAGGGGTTGGAGAATGTCGTGGCAAATCACGCCGGAACCGTCATGGGAGTCGATCCCAACGGAGATGTGTTTT
Organism: Candidatus Zhuqueibacterota bacterium; assembly: GCA_016927835.1. Taxonomy (GTDB): domain Bacteria; phylum Zhuqueibacterota; class Zhuqueibacteria; order Thermofontimicrobiales; family Sulfurfontimicrobiaceae; genus Sulfurfontimicrobium. The sequence continues at coordinate 15,040 of JAFGMA010000360.1, forward strand.
TGCGTACAACCAAAAGCGACTTCGAAGAAGAGATAGTAACGGTTGAGCTACAAGGCAGTCGCAGGAAATTCAATCACAATATGACGCGGAATCGCAAACCGCACCTTTTCTTTAAAATGCTTCAGGAAACGCTTTACAAATAACATATCATAACACTTAAAGTTTCTCTGTTCTGTCAACATCGGGTATCATTACCGGATAGCTTCAGCATTTGCATCCAATAAACTATACTTGTTACGGGTGAATTTGTAACATTGCATTTTTATTTTGTCATTGCGAGGCGTTTTTTGCCGGGGGCGCCCAGCCGAAGCAA
>JAFGMA010000361.1 GCA_016927835.1 Candidatus Zhuqueibacterota bacterium
CCTCATGGGATTGCTTCGCTGCACTCCGTTTCGCTCGCAATGACATGAAAGTTCAATTTGTGCCCGTGCAAAGCATAATCAGGGATCCCGAATTTTTATCAGTAAAAAATTCATCTTCCGGCGAATCTAAGATTTCCACCTAATCCGCTGTTCCGGTTCTTGACGCCCGTGCAGCCTTGCTGTATCGTTTCCGTAATTTACGATAATCCTTGGTAGGGATCAATATTTTTATTAAATTTGTTTAAAAAATATGCCAGGGAACTTTTATCGGCTACCATTTTGGGCGACTTGCTTTGAGTTTATTCAGGCTTAAGACAATTTTTTTGAGCTCATATTAAAATTCGCTTGACCTATCTTGTTTTATTTTTATATTTATATGGATCAAAATGCATGCTGAAAGCGTTATCAAATATTTAAACCGTCATATTTTTATATCTTCTAAGGAGTTTTCAAAATGAAAAATGTGCGAGTAGGTGTTATCGGAACCGGTGGAATGGGGCAATATCATTTGGGCTATTTGAATTCTGTCGACGGCGCTGAAATTGGCGCAGTATGCGATATCGAACCCGGAATCCTGAAAAAAATGTCGGAGCGTTACCAGGTGCAGGAATTTAGGAATCACCGCGAACTTCTGGAATCGGGATTAGTCGATGCGGTGATCATCTCAACGCCGCACTATGATCACACGCCGATTGCGATCGAAGCCTTCAAAAAAGGTCTCCATGTGTTGAGCGAAAAACCGGTAGCGGTGCACGTGAAGGATGCAAAGGCGATGGAAGATGCCCACAAAAGCAGCAACTGTGTATACGGCGTTATGTTTCAGCTCAGAACCGTACCGGTTTATATTAAAATGAAAGAACTCATCGATTCAGGTGAACTCGGAGAAATCGTGCGCGTAAATTACCTGGTAACCGATTGGTTCAGAACCCAGGCGTATTATGACAGCGGCGGCTGGCGGGCAACCTGGCGCGGGGAAGGCGGCGGTGTGCTTTTGAATCAATGTCCGCATTCATTGGACTTGCTGCAATGGTTTGCGGGGATGCCTGTGAAGGTAACTGCATTGTGCTCGATAGGAAAATATCATCATATCGAAGTTGAAGACGACGTAACCGCCATGCTTGAATATGAAAACGGCGCAACAGGAATTTTCGTGACAAGTACCGGCGAAGCGCCCGGAACCAACCTGTTCGAGATTGCCGGAAGTCGCGGAAAGCTGAAACTGCAGGATGATAAGCTATCGTTTTATCGCACACGCATGCCGGTTCAGGAATTTTGCGATACCGCAACCGGTGGCTTCGACCGTCCGGAAACATGGGAAATCGATGTCCCGATCCCGAAGAGCTCCAAAACTCCGGGACATCGCCAGATCACGGAAAATTTTATCAACGCGATTCTGAAGGGCGAAAAATTGATCGCTCCGGGCGAGGAAGGTATTCGATCCCTGGAAATCGGGAACGCAATAATGATGTCCGGATTGCAGCACAAACCGGTTACACTGCCGCTCGATGGCGATGGATTCGAAGCGATGTTGAATGAATTAATTGCCAAATCCAAACATCAGAAAAAAGTGAAAGAAATAGAAGACGATGATTTTACGAAATCATTCCATACTTGATTCGCATGATTGCCGCACTCGCGCCTTGCAGAAACCGGTACGCATTCTTTTTTACGGCACAAATTATAGCATTGCCCGAAAGCAGCGGACTTGTTACCGCTGAAGCTTGATTTATCATGCAAGTCCGCTGTTTCGAGCATAGCTTCATTTACCCAGGATGTTAACCTAACAATCCATTTTTGCGGAGCGATGATGAAAGAGGTATCCCATAACGAAGCAGCCTCCTGGTGGAAGCGCCCCGAACGCATCGTGCTGGCGGTGACTGTAGATGCTGCACAAAAGGCAGACATCATTGCGCTGGGCTGGAAAATGCACACTTCCAGCACGCCCCCGATGTACGCAATTTCCATCGGCAAGCTGCGCTACAGCCATACGCTTATCCGGCAATGCAGGGAATTTGTCCTGGCGGTCCCCGGCGAAGATTTGAGCGAGGAGGTGCTATTCGTCGGTACGGTTTCAGGCAGGAAGGTCGATAAATTCGAAGCAACCGGTTTAACCCCTGTACCAGCCAAGATTGTCAAGCCGCCGCTCATCAAGGAGTGCATTGTGAATCACGAATGCAAAGTAGTGGGTGAACTGGATAGCGGGGACCATACAATTTTTGTGGGCGAAGTGCTAACAAGCTGGATTTGCGAAGAGAAAAAACAAAATCTGTCTTCCATCGGCGAACAATCCGGCTACGTTCACACTGGCGGTGGCAAAGGCTATCGTTTCGGAATCATACGTCCGTGAGCACTTCCCAATCAATCATTTCAATAAAAAGTCAAAAGGGAGCATCCAATGGTTTCCACACCTACTCACAGGAAATACCTGCAATACGATACACAGCCGCAGAAAATTTATGATTTGCATCAATTTGAATTTGACAGTCTGAAACGTGTTGTGAAATGGCATAAAATCGATAATTCACTGAAATTCGAGTGTGAAACTGATTCAGGCAGAACCGCTCATGTTCAACTCGATTTCATCAATCCGCGGCTTTTTCGGATCTGGCTGACAGTTGAAAAGACCAAGCAGAAAACGCACTCGGAAATCACCGTCGATTTTCCGACGGAAGCGTTTGCGTTGAAAGTCGAGGAATCGAAAGATAGCATTCGCATCCACACGGGACAGATGATTGTTACCATCAGGACGGATTCATGGCAGGTCATTGTTAATGATTTGAACGGAAAATGTATTTTCAGTGAAAATGCTTATGGCGGAAATCGGTCCTGGTTTCCGGTTTATCGGCTGGGTTTTCGGAAATCCGGTGATGCGCCCGCGACGTGCTACGAGTCATTTTACCTCAGAGCCGACGAACACATCTACGGTCTCGGCGAAAAATTCGGACGCATGGACAAAGTCGGGCTGCATTCGGTTGCCTGGCAATCGGATACCACGAATACGGTATCGGAGCGCGCATACAAAAATATTCCTTTTTTCATGAGCAGCTATGGCTATGGCATTTTCATCAATACGTCAAATCGCATCGACTATGAAATCGGCAGCGAGAGCTATGTCGCCACTTCATTTCTCGTCCATTCACCCGAGCTTGAATACTTTTTCATCTATGGTCCGGATTTCAGGCGAATCCTGAGCCAATACACCGAATTAACCGGTCGCGCACCTATGCCGCCGCGCTGGTCGTTTGGTTTGTGGATGTCCCGCTTCAGCTATAAAAATCGGGACGAACTCGAGATAATTTGCAGGGAGCTCCGCGAATACGAAGTGCCATGCGATGTGGTTCACATCGATCCGGACTGGATGCGACCCGGGCATTATTGCGATCTGGAATGGAACGAAAAATCCTGGCACAACCGCCGGGAAATGCTTGATAATCTTCATAAGCAAGGATTTCACATAAGCTTATGGGAACAGCCCTATGTTCGCCCGCATACGGACATGTTCAAAGAAGGCAAGGAAAAAGGGTATTTCGCGAAAGATACGAACGGAAGTGTATATCTCCAATCCGATTTCGAGGACCATCCAACAGCGTTTATCGATTTCAGCCATCCCGAAGCCGCCGAATGGATTCGACAAAAGCACCTGCGTTTGCTCGAGGAGGGTGCCGATGTTTTTAAAACCGATATGGGCGAATCCGTGCCTGAAGACGCGATTTTTCACAATGGCATGACCGGTGCGGAAATGCATAACCTGTATCCGCTGCTTTACAACAAGACCGTGTTTGAGGCTGTCGATCGACATACTGGCGGCAAAGGCATTGTCTGGGGACGCTCTGCATGGGCAGGCTCACAACGCTATCCGCTGAATTGGGCTGGGGATTGCCACAGCACCTACGAAGACATGGCTTGCACATTGAGATCAGGATTGAGCTACGGTCTGTCAGGCGTGCCGTTTTGGAGTCATGATATCGGTGGTTTCCAGGGACCGCCTCCCTCACCCGAATTGTACATCCGCTGGGCGCAGTTCGGCTTGCTCTGCTCGCATTCCCGCTGTCACGGTGTGGGACCGCACGAGCCCTGGCACTTCGGGGAGGAAGCTCTGCGGATTTTCAAAAAATTCGCCAAGCTGCGCTATCGGCTTCTCCCCTACCTCTGGGCAACCGCTTTCGAAGCCACGCAAAACGGACTGCCGGTCATTCGACCGATGCTGCTTGAATTTCAGAACGATCCGGCGGTATGGCATCTCGATTTGCAATACATGCTGGGGAATGCGCTGCTCGTTGCCCCGGTTTTCAATCCGGATGGCAAAGTGACCGTTTATCTGCCCGCAGGAAACTGGCTGGATTACTGGCAAAAAGAACTTGTATCCGGACCGAGATATCTCGAGTTGAAAGTTGGTCTGGACACGATCCCGATTTACATGCGCGAAAATACAATCCTGCCTCATGGTCCGGCGATGAATTATGTAGATGAAAAACCTTTCAATCCGCTTACAGTCGATATTTTCGTGAATCAACAAGCGGAACTCACGCTCTGGCACGAGCAGCCGACGACGATCCGGGTCCAACGCGACCAATCCGGTGTGCAAATTCGCACCGACGAGATCGAAGCCGGGGTAACGTTCAACATCTATGACCAGGACAAGCCGCGCAATGTGATAATAGCCGGCGAAGTGATTGAAGAAGCGACAGCGATAGAGATACTGGAAACGCGCGATTGCGGCTGGCATTATCGATCCGAAAAGCGAATTTTAGCCATAAAAACAGAATCTGAATCGAAATCTTTACTCATCGAAATAAAATAGGGAGTGCTCCATGTCAAATTTGAAAATTGGTGTGATGGTTGAATCATTCCGGCTGAGTGCGCGGGAAGGAATTGCGAAAGCAGCCGAAGTTGGCGCGCAGGGAATTCAAATCTATACCTCCGGCAAAGAAATACATCCGGATAAATTGGACAAAGCCGCGAGAAAAGAGTTGTTGAAATACATCCATTCTCACGATCTCGTCGTCAGTGCGCTTTGCGGTGATTTTGGCGGTCACGGATTTGAAAAAGCCGAAGAAAACGCCTGGAAAATCGATATAACGAAACGAACCATTGATCTGGCGGTTGATCTGCAAACGAATGTGGTCACCACGCATATCGGCGTGATACCGGCGGACAGGGCATCTGCGCGCTACAGGATAATGTTCGATGCGATGAAAGAAATCGCAGAGTACGGAGCACCTCGCGGGATTACGCTTGCCATTGAAACCGGACCAGAGGTTTCAACCGTGCTCAGAGCATTCATCGAAGATGTCGATTCAAAAGGTCTGGGGGTGAATCTCGATCCGGCGAATTTGCGCATGGTCGCCGGTGAGGAGCCGGTACAAGCCGTACGCAATTTGAAGGAATTCATCGTTCATACCCACGCCAAAGACGGCATCCAGTTGATTGAGATCGAGCCTGAAAAAATTTACCACTGGTTTGCCGATTCCGCGGCATCGGAAATATCCAATCCCGATGATTATTTCAAGGAGGTACCGCTGGGAGAGGGACATGTCAATTTTCCGACCTATATCAAGGCGCTGCGCGAAGAAGCGGGCTATGACGGATTTTTCACGATAGAAAGAGAAGTGGGCGAGAATCCGTATAACGATATCAAGGAAGCAGTGAAATTTTTGAAGGCACTTTAAGGCAATCCAGGTTAGCCGCCTCTATGAAAAAAAAGAGTGCCATGAGTGAAAACAAAGTAGAGTAATTCGGTTTTTGTCATCCCCGCATGTTTTAAGCGGGGTGCCGTCCACGGGAATCCATTACGCAGAGGGTTGAATGGATGCCCGATAGGCTTGTCCCCCGAATGTTTTTATCGGGGAAGCATTCGGGCATGAAAGAACTGGTTTGGTGTTTTTTGATTTTGAATTAATTTTCAAAATTCACTGCTTTTCTGACGGGCTCTATGTAGAAGGTATACTTGTTACGGGTGAATTTGTAACATTGCATTTTTATTTTGTCATTGCGAGGCGTTTTTTGCCGGGGGCGCCCAGCCGAAGCAA
>JAFGMA010000033.1 GCA_016927835.1 Candidatus Zhuqueibacterota bacterium
AGATTTTTATTATAAATACTTTTGCATAGCATTTTCCATTCTCACCGGCGAAGCCGGTGGCTTAGCTCAGGAGTTAATGAGATTATTGCCTGGTTCGAGCGCGTCATAGTTGATTAATTTCATTAGACTTCTGAAAAATTTAACTAAAGCCGGCTCATCCGTCGACTCTGCTCAGGATGAAGCTTCGCTTAGTCGATTGACAGGTATTGAACTCATGTATTCATGGTGAGCGGAGTCAAACCATAATAATTTCCGAAAAATGGCAATTTTGCAGATATCAATCATTTCATATCAAGGGAATAGCCACCTGAGGCAACTTCCAGGCACGCGAATGATGTTTTGTTCCGTTGTTTGCGTCAGGCTAATCCCAGCTCCTTCCGAGCCCAATCGATATACTTTTTTTGGCTCTGATCCGGAGGTGAGTTACAATCGCTACGCTCAAAATCATCCAGCAGCGCTTTCAGCATTTCCCTGCCTTCAGGATCTTTGGCAGCGGCTAACGGGGTAATATCTCCAAGGGCGGGAATTTTTTGATGGATCCATCCTTTCCAATGCTCCCGGAGATGTTTGTCAAGCAATTCACGCAATTCTGGCGCAAAAGGTTCCTCCGGTTCATTGAGGTCATCTTCTTTTCCGCTTCCCTTTTTTGCCTGTTCCATTATTGAATCCATCGATTGAATTTCAGTCTTTTTATAAACAGCCTGCCCTTTTAGCAGCGTTTTTATTTTAGTCTTTATTTTTTTAGCACGTTCTTCAGAATTAACATTAATCTTCAGGTGATTTTTTTCAATCGTAATGCGTGCGAGTACTGTATTTTGCCATTCTTTATTGACGGCATTTCCCAGCCTGAGCCATGGAAATTCAATTTCCAGCAGCTTGCCATTCTCATCAAACCTGGCTTCTGAAAGTAAATCTTGTTCCGGGACGCCAGTCGCAAGTGATTTCAGCTTATCAAACACGGTTTCCGGGGAATCGATATGGTAATGGATTTCAAGCAAAACCATTGGGTCGCCATCCGTATTCACCAATTTGGGGCTTCTGTGCATGCTTTCATAAATCGACAAATACAGCGATCGTATTTCCGCCTCCCATTCTATCAATTCATCTTCACCAACGGCTCCAGAGCCTTCGCGGATTTGTTTTCGAAGGTGAATGATACTGGGAATAAATCCGGGAGTAATGAGAATCGAAGAAGAACCAATTACCATGCCTACGGTTTCATATTGTATAATCTGACCGAATAGCACATTGCCCGCGGCTGCATTTTGTGAGCCGGATTTTTCGAGTACGTCGATTTCTTCCCCGGTTAGCAAATCTTTCATTCGAAATCCTGTTCCCGGGCTGCAATCGATGATCTCATAAAAGCTGTACGGTCGATCGATCACCAGTTTGATGAAATCACGCTGCATTTCCGAGAGCTGATTATATTTAACTTCCAAATAGTCCTGTGCAATGGACCGGTATTCAAAATCATCAAAAGCATTATCACCATCTTCTATATCAACTTCAAACCACCAGCTATATAACAACCAGGGGACAAATAGCTGATTTTCGGAAGCGTTTTCATCAAACGGTTTGCCTGAGCCCAAACTGAATTCTTCCCAGGCATCCTCTATCATCCCGGGTCCGTAGAAATGATAACCGTGTTGAATCAATTTATTTACAAGCTGATCATTGATTGCTCTCAACTTTGCCCATATCATTTCAGAGGAATTCGATTGCTGCTGCTTGTTCAAACAGCAATTTTTATATTTTTTCTGACTTCCACACGGACATGGATCATTCCTGCCTGTCGTTTTCATAGGTACCTCATTTTCGAAAAGGTTAATCCAGGTGCTCTTTTCAGCAGTACGATGACCAATCAATGCCTATATGCTACAAAATATTTACAAAAAATACAAGCAATAATTTAAATTCGATTTTTTCCGCCAGCTTTTCGATGACATCTATATCATCTCAAACCCTCGGCTATCCAGATATCCGAAGCCTCGTTCGTTGAAATAAAATAAAAAAAGTTTTCATGAACCGTGAATACCCTGTTTCCGCCGGGCGTCAGCTCTCCTTGCTTGAAATTCAGCACTGTCTTGACTTTTTTAGTTTCAATTGAAACCTCAGACAAAGGCAGCCAGGCACGTAACAAATAATATAGCGCAGAATCATCGGCTTTCCATGCGAGTTTGTCAGTAATAACTGCCCTGCGATCCGGAATGAAAAAAATCTCATCGCTTTCGCGGGAGGCGAAATCATAACAGAAAATCCTGCAACAATTTTCTCCATCGCAATTTTCAAAATAAGCGAGCTTTTTGCTATCATGCGACCAGAAGCCTCGCGATTTGGAATTGGGTGTCCGGGTGATCTGCGTATCTTTTCCGGCTTTGATATCATGAATCCATAAATTGAAGTGCCCGCTGCGGTTGGAAATAAAGCAGAGATAATTGCCATCCGGTGAGTAGGTGGGAGACCAGTCGGCAAATTGCGACGAGATGATTTTTTCCGCCATTCCGCCATCAGCAGAAATGCGCCAGATGTCCGCCTGGTTACCGCCTCCGGCATCAAATGCGATCCATCTCCCATCAGCAGACCATGTCGGAGCGAATACATTTTGATCCTGATATAGAATTTTTTCGGTGTTATCTACCAGGGATTTCAACATCAGTGCCCGGGCACCGGCATAGGTGGTTTCCAGAATCATCTGCTTCCCATCAGGCGACACCTCCATGTTCTCCGTTCCCTTCAGGTTGGTCATCACAAGTTTCGCCTTATTAAGTGGATTTGGTGTTCCATCAAAGGGAATGCGCCAGATCTGCTCTTTGGTTTCATTCCGGGAAAAAATGAGTTTATTCCCATCGGGCGAGATTTCAAGGTTCATGATGTCCAGCCCGGTTGTGATCTGGATCGGTTTTCCCATCAACCTGCCATGCTTCAGTTCAACTGGCACGCGCCATACATCGACGGTGCCATTCTGGTTGGATAAATAATAAATGAATTGCCCCGAAGGACACCAGACAGGGCTATTAATCCAGAGACCGGTATCGCTGATCGGATAGGCTTTGTTGGTTGCCGGTTCAATTAGCCAAATATCCTGATGGCTGCCTTCGCCGGCGATGCAAATAATCCAACGTCCGTCCGGCGACCAGTTTGGGCGGGCATACTTCAATCCATTGGCTGGGGAGACTTGTCGTACAGCGGCATTGTTCAAGTCATAGAGAAAAATTGCGCTTTCTTCGGAGGCAAGTCCCGAGGTGTTCGAAAAAAATGTAATCGCATTGCCTTTCGGAGACCATTTGGGAAACGTTCCGAAATCCGTAATTAACGTGGACTTTTGACTTGCCAGATCATAGATAAAGATGCCTCCGCTATGTGCGTATACGACCTGCGAGCCATCTGGCGACCAGGACGTCGCTGCTCCCCATTCGGTCAATTTTTTCAACGTTCCGGTTTCCAGGTCTTTAATCCAGTTAACACTAAAATTCACCGGTTCCCCGACTATTCGTGAGGAATACATGACCTTTTTGCCATCCGGTGAGAAGGATGGCGTATCCTCAATTTCTGATGTGGTTCCAATCGAGACCATTTTCAATGATGCCGGGTGAACAAATTTTTCCCTTTTTTGATAGCTTGAAAATTGAAACCAAAGCAGTGTGGGTATAGCAAGGATGAGCATCAGGATAAAAACGACAAAAAGATATTTCGTCCGTTTACTGGGATGCGTCTTCAAACCTGAGATGCTGGTTTGCAGATGCTGAATGTCGGTGCAAAGCTCGGACATGCATTGATACCTGAAGCGGGGTGATTTGGAAAGCGCCTTCTTCAGAATTCGATTTAATTCAATCTTTTGATCGCGGGCAGCAATTGGTACAATGGGCGGATTATCATTCAGGATGGATTTCATCACCGCGATATTATCCGCGCCGACGAATGGCTTCTTTCCGGTTATCATTTCATAAATCACGACACCCAGTGAAAATATATCGGTTCGCTCGTCAACCGTCAATCTTTCGATCTGCTCCGGTGACATATAAGATTCGGTCCCATAAATACCGCTGTAGGTGCCGGCAGCGACATTTTCGCTGGTAATCTGCGAAGCCCCACTCTGCTCCGGCGGGTACGATTCTTGTTTCAGCGTTGCCAATCCAAAATCCATTACCTTCACCAGACCTGCCGGCGTTATCATAATATTTTCCGGTTTGATATCACGATGAATGATCCCGGCTGCATGCGCTTGCTGCAATCCCGTGGCTATTTGCATGGCGATATTCAGTGTATCTGAGAGCGGCAGCGGACCCGATTGATCGATTCTTTCGCGCAATGTCTGCCCGGAACAGTACGACATAGCAATGAATATTTGACCATCGGTACTCGCTTGTGCTTCATAGATGGTACAAATATTGGGGTGATCTAGTTTGGAAGCGAATTGCGCTTCCTGAATGAAACGCAGCTTTGCTTCCTCATCTATAATGAGATCTGGGGGAAGAAATTTTAGGGCGACCAATCGCTTCAAGACCATATCTTCCGCCTGATACACCACGCCCATGCCACCAATGCCGATCTTCTTCAAAATATGGTAATGGGAATAAATTTTTCCGATCATGGAGAATTCGAGAGTTTTAAAATTATCCAGGGTGAATAAATTTTAATATTTGTAATATTAAAGATATTTTAGATAAGATGCAATTAAATTTTCGTGCATTTCGCAATACTGCAATAGGGAATGGTCACCATAATTCCCTGGAGGGTGATAGATGATGTGAATCCTGGTGTTTGTATGAGGTGACAACGAAGAGGAAAGGAAATGAAATGCTGAAGAGAATCCCCGGGACCAATGCCTTCCAAATTGCACTGCAAATCAGTTGGCTCAAAACTTTCTCTCCCGGCATCCTCCGGTGCAGAGTGCGCGATAAATTTTTGTAAACCTGTCGCATCGGGACTGATTTTATGTTTCCAGAACGCTGCACTACCCACTAACGGATTTTTGAAAGATGGGATGTTCCTTATGCACCAAGTGCACGTCATTTGATATCATACGAGCTTTTCAGCTTTTTTTCCGTTTTATATTTTTCCAGCGCCAACTGGATTAATCGGTCGATGAGTTCGGTATTTGAAATCCCGGTTGCCTCCCAGAGTTTGGGATACATGCTGATGCGGGTGAATCCCGGAATGGTATTAATTTCATTGATGAAAATCTGTTCGTCCGGCGTGAGAAAGAGATCGACGCGCGCCATTCCCCAGCAGCAAAGCGTTTTGAAGGCTCGTATCGCCAGGTACTGGATTTGCGTCACAAGGTGGTTGGGCAATTTTGCCGGTATTTCGAGCATGGCGCCGTTTTCATCAATGTACTTGGCTTGATAGGAATAAAAATCATGCTTCGGAATCACTTCGCCGGGGAGCGATGAGATCGGCTCATAATTGCCCAGAACCGAACATTCAATTTCCCTGCCCTTGATGAATTGCTCAATCAAAATCTTATTGTCGTATTTAAACGCATCGTCAATCGAAAAACTGAAATCAGCTTCGGCAGATACCTTGTTGATACCCACCGAAGACCCGAGATTGGCTGGCTTTACAAAAAATGGCAATCCCAATTGATCGACAACATTCCGGAACTGAATTCCGGATCGGGTATTGAGATCGAAAACCAGAAATTTTGGTATGGGTAAGCCGGCATCTCTCAGCAGCCGTTTCATCACATCTTTATCCATGCCCACGGCAGATCCCAGCACGTCCGCACCCACGAACGGCACGCCGAGTAATTTCAGGAGTCCCTGGATTGTACCGTCCTCGCCAAAAGGACCATGCAGCACCGGAAAGACCACATCGAGTGTACCGGTCATGCGTCCCTCGCGGACGACGACCAATTGCGTTTTGTTATCCGTTGGCACGAGCGCAACCGTGTCGGTATTGGCTTTATTCAATGCGATGAGTTTCGGATTATTCTCATTCAACAGATAATGCGATGATTCATTCAAATGCCAGTGCCCACGCTTATCGATGCCAATGAGGACCACTTCGTATTTGTTGCGATCAATCGCCTCTATGATGTTCTTCGCCGATTGCAACGCCACTTCGTGCTCGGCAGATTTACCTCCGAATAATATACCCACGCGTACTTTTTTCGCCATTTTTTGATTTCCTCAAATCACGATATTCAATTGAATTCAACCGCAAATTCACAACAATGCTGTCAACGCATTTGGAACGATATGCCAGAGCCAGAGTTCCCGCCGTGCCTGAACTTTAATTTTTATGCCAATATAATTTTCGTCGCCGCGTAATAACTCAGTGATGGGTTCCTTTAATGTTTTACAATACATCCAGGGAACTGAGGCATTACGTCACCCTTGCGATGCTTTTGAGGCTGATTATTGCTGCCGTTTACCAATGGTTTGCCGCTGAACAGAAATCTGATGGATTGATGAAGTTAATTCCGCATCGGATGAATTTGTCGGTCTCTGTTTGATATTGATTAAATAATTTCAGATTCAGAGAATAATTCCGAAGATAATCGAATAATTTTTTATTGACATTTTATTTAAAATATTGTAACTTTAGTACCGCACATTTATGATTAATATCAAGTGTCGAATGTTTCCTGCAATGAGCTTTCCTTATTCTGATTTGAGCCGGTTTTATGCCGATTTTTGACCAAACCCTTTTCACCGGCTTGGTTCTGTGAGATTATGAATTATCGTTTTTAACCTGCCATCAGTCAGGTGCCGGTGGCGGGATTAAATCGCTCCAATCAATTCACATCCGCCGTTTTATTCAAATTTAAAAAAATGAAAGGGCACTGATATGAGGAAAAAAATCATCAACTATAAAAAAGAAGATGGACCTGTGACACTCGAAGTCACAAGCGGCTATGCTACGCATGGAAGCTTCATTCTCGCTTATCGCAAAAAGGATATCGGCGAAGAATATATTGAATTCGGAGCCAATCCCAAATGCCTGGATGATGACAGCCCGGACATTTACCTGATACCGGTTGATGAGGAGAAGCTGGAAGATTATCGTGTGGTTATTATCGGAAAATATCGACCGGCGGAGGCGCGCAACCAGTTGAAGGTAAAATATATCCTGAGGCAGGGCGATCGAAAAATCGGTGATTGCGACGTGGAAATTGATTTCGATGATACAAGACAATTCAAACGCAATACCCAAAAATTTGAATTCAAACATAAATCCAACTAGGGAGAAAACCATGATCACGAGAATCGCAATCCTTGTATTCGTTTCCTTCTTTTGCACTTTCATATTCGCCCAGGAGGAAATGCCGGATACGTTCAATGACGATACCAGGGACAGAGTGACAACAGAAGGGATGGTTCAGGCAACTGAATTTTCAGTTCCATCATCGCCGGCGTTTACCCTGCTGGGCGCCAATCCATCCAAAGTTTCCAAACCGGGTTTTGCAAAGGACTTCAAAGTGGATGCGATCATCAAAAACAAAAAACTCGTATCAGACATGGCGCTCGAGCTGCAACCGGTTTGGCTGATTGGCTACCGGAATAAAAGCTTGCACGATTACCAGAAACAGCATTTCGCCCTGCGATCACTGTCAACATTAAACCTGTCGATTGCAACTGCTGATAAGGACAGCATCAAATACCTCGCCTATTCAATCAAATTGAGCCTGTATCGGCAAAATGATCCGATGACGGATAGCAGCTATGTTGCTGGCATCAGGAAATCACTCGAATTTTCGGATGTAGAAAGAAGGACATCACTAAGACTTGAAGTTATGCTCGATGATGTTGAAGACCTGAATAATCAGTTAAAGAATCCGCAGCTTTCTCCATCGGAAAGGAGGCAAAAACAAAAAACCGCCGATTCTCTGGCGATTGCGATTGAAGAACACAAAATTGTTTTAGCGAAGATCGATGAATCGATCAATTCGCAATTGAAAGTCTTCCGAGAGAGCTATATAAAGCGCACCTGGAATTCTGCCATGCTGGATGTCGGGGTGGGCAAAATTCACAGCTACATAAATCCGTCCCTCGACAGCCTGGTTATGGAAGATAAAGGATTCGGCGTCTGGCTCAACGGATCGGTTGGAATCGGGAAAAGCATCCTGCTGAGCAGCCTGGTGAAATACATCAAATGGGAGCATATCAACACGCAGACGGTTGGCGGGAACCTGCGCTACGGCGATTCGAAATCGAATTTCTTCGTGGAATATGTCTATGAAAAGGTGGGTGACATCAACCGCAATCTGATTTCGTATGGGGGCGAATACCGGATCGATCAGAAAAAGGCACTCGAATTCAGTCTGGCAACTGAGTACACCAAAAAATTCAAGCTCAAAAATTTGATACCACAGGTGAGGGTGAATTGGAATGTTGCAAAAGACTTGCTGAAATAAGCCGCATATTCCAAAGTGTTCGAAAATCCACGCCGGGACCGGTTCCGCGCTGCATATCATCGTTTAAAATTTTAAAAACGGATAACCGATCACAGGTTTTTCAATGGCTGGCATTCGCATCCAGACTGATGGTCGGTTATCTCATCGTAACCTTCGAAAATAAACAGCAAAGTGGCTTCATTTTAAAAGCAAGCACTTTTTGGTCACAATGTGCGCTCCCGCAGCCAACCTGATGAAATAAGACCCCGAAGGGCAGTTCCCTGCGTCCCAGGCAACCGAATTCATTCCCATACACTCTCTTTCTCGCATAAGCTCCGCAACCAATTCACCCTTCATATTGAAAATTCCGACGGATATCTCAGTCGATTCCGGGACTTCGAAGGCAATGATTGTTCGCGCATTGAATGGATTCGGGTAATTTTGGAAAAGCTGAATTGATTCCGGGAGCAGCAAATTCGGAGCTTCAACAGCAGATGCCGACGTCACCAGCACGGAGATTCGCGTACTATCGGAGGCACCATACGGATCGGTTACGCTGAAATAGACATCGGCGGAACCGGTCCAGCCTGGCGCTTGGAAAGTGACGATTTGGTTTTCAACGGATATCAGCAATGCAGTCGCTGTCGAGTGCACAGACCAATTCATACGATGCGGCGAATCGTCATCAATCACACATGTATCGAGGTTGATGATATACGACTCTCCGCTCACAAATGAAAAATCTGAAATACCGGAAATCAGCGGATGTTGATTTAATTTAAATTCATACACGCCAATATCGATGACCGCCTGACTGTCCTGATCGCCATCGGTAATGCGTCGGTTTCCGGCAAGATCGGTTTCCGGTAAATTCAGGCTGGATGTATCCGGCGAACCGGCATCGATGCACGGCGAATTTTCGCTGAGTTGAAAATTGCCCAAACCGGGATCGAGAAAATCCGGCTCTGAATTGATATTCCCGTTTTGAAGGGGCTCTATCCGGATGCAGCAATAGCGTAAATCAGAAGTGGCTGTACCGGTGCTGGGCGCATAGTCACAGACATCCCTATCGAAGGAGGCGCTGTTCTGCCATAAGATGCTATTCACGATTGCAGCAAATGCCGGTGCATCTGCTGTCGTGGAATAATTCAAGACCGCACCTGCCCGGAGGACTGCTGTATTTTTATAAAACGTGCAATTGATAATTGACGTTGTTGAATTAACATTGCAGACTGCACCTCCTCCGCCACCACCCGTTTCCAGATAATTCTCGTAGAAAAGCGAATTATCAATGGTGCAAATCATGCCGCCTTCAATATGCACTGCCCCGCCTGAACTGGCGCTATTTCGACGAAAAATACACCTGCTGATTTGGAGATTTGCGTCGGATTCCCACAGTTCTTTTTCGACAGAAATCGCTCCGCCGTAAAGCGCATAATTCCATTCAAAGGTGCAATTCCGTATGCTGATGTTGGTCGATCCTTCAATATTAATTCCTCCGCCGGAGAAATTGGTTGCCCCTCAGCCGCATTCATCAGCATTGCCCCCGGAAATTATGAATCCATCGAGACAGGCACGTTGAACTTCTCTCGCTTTTACAACACAATACGAATTATCGGTGGAATCGTCGGGAACCCCGATATCACCGCTCAGCACCGTAGCATTTTTCGATGGATTTCGTTCACTAAGGTCCAGTTCATTTCCCAAAAATCCGCCGAAGAGCGAGATACCGGTTTTCAATTTAAAATAAAGATCACGGTTGCTCCCTGATGAAGGCTTGTATGTGCCCCGCGCGACCCAAATTTCATCGCCGGCTTCAGCTTTATCCAAACCATTATGGAGATTTAAATAGGCATTTTCCCAGGAGTTACCATTATTCCGACCTGTGGAGTTGATATTGACAAACACGATTTTCGCCGAAACCGGCATTGCCTGAAGCATGAAGAGCAGACAGATGAACGCACAAATCATGAAAGCCAGCCTGTTGATTCGTTTCATAATTTACCCTTTTTATTTTTCGTATGAATGAATTAAACTTAGAGCCTATCCGAAAACCTGTTTAAAAGAATGAATTGGATTAGGCAAAAACTATCATTCCCGCATGTTTGAAACGACGCGCCGCCCGGCTGGAATCAACCAGCCTTCCTCAAAAATGGATTCCAGTGTGCGGCACCCCGATCAACGGATATCGAGAATGATTTGGATTTTCGGATAAGGTCTAAATACGTGGGCATTCACCCGCCACACGCCACGACGTTTGCCAGATTCAGAGATGGTACGAATCCGCGTTAACAGCAAGCAGTTCCTTAGCCCCATGCCTGATTAACGATTAATTGTTTCCTTGCTTTATCCGAGATGAATTTGCCATGCAGCAAATCAGCCTCGGTAAAGGTTGTCATGAGTATTTGTTTCGCGCTGCGTCGTTCGAAATCGTATATGATATAAATCACGCCATCGGGGCTCTGGACGCCGTCGGGATAGGATACTCCCTCGCGTTCATCGAGCAGCAAGCCGCTTGACCAGGATTTCCCGTCATCGTCTGAGAAATATGCCGTGAGTTGCGAACGACCGGTTTTTTCAGTCATCGAACCATGTTTAACGAGCAGCAATTTCCCGGAATTCAACCGTCGGATGAAAAATCGTGCGGACGGATGCGGGATTCCCGAAGGCTTTCCCCGGGACCAGGTTTTTCCAAGATCATTGGAATGCGATTCCCCGATGCCATATTCAGTTCGCACGAGCATCCATAAGGAGCCATCCGATTTTTCAACCACGATATGTTCACTATACGTGCATTCTGGGATTTCAGCGCCCCCGCGAAACTGCAAAGAGTGACCTTTATCTGGGGATACAAAAACATTCGATCGCTTTTCCGCAATCGGAATATCGATTCGATTGCTTCGTTGCCACACCGCCACCGGCAACAGCCACTCACCGTCAGACAGTATCATCGGTTTATTCATCATAACACCATTGCACAGGCGGCGCGGCTCCGACCAATCCGGATATTGTTCAGTCGCGTTCGCAGTCGTAATCGCCCAGACACCTGCCCTGCCGTCAAACCAGCCGTTACTTTGCGCCCAGAATAACCACAGTTTGCCTTCGGGATCGTACCACAGGCAGGGATCGAACGCGCGCACCGGTCCCGGGGGATCAATAACAAGCCTCAGCCCGGACCAGCTTTCGCCATCATCGATGCTGGTTGACAGCATGACATAATTTTGCTCGCCTTCGCCTTCACCGCCGCCATACCAAACCGCCCAGAGTCTCCCGTTCGGCGCCCGCTCGATGCCGGGAATTCCCTGGAATTTACGCGTGTTATCGGAGTACGCTTCGCCGGGCGAAAGAATGATTTCAGGAGAGCGGAGCGCCAGTTCATCATCAAAATTGTTCATTTTCACTCCGCGTAATTTTGTTAGCAATCGTGAGTTGCGTCGAATTTCCAAAAACGATACCACCTGCCAATGCCGATCAGGTTTTGTCGTCCAACAAACGTTTACGCTCAATGAATATCGAACGCATAAAGCTCGGCATCTTCCAGACAAAACCTGATCCGTACCGTTTGACCACGCATCGCATCGAGTCCTCTGTCGCCCCAGCGCACCCGGTATTCAAGATCATCGCCCGAAAACGGGGCGCAGTCTTCGGCTTGCCAGCCATCAATCGGCTCATCTTCGATAGTCGTAAGCTGCACGCGAATTTCGCCACAAGCTTTGGCATTGATCCACAAGTCGCCGTCGATCCGGATCGGTCGCGTGAGAATTCTGCTTTGCTCGCCGGATTTCGACCGCACGCCGATTAGGCGGTTAAGAGGTGTTTTCACCAAACCAATGGCATACGTGCCGCTTTCATTGTGCGCCGTATTCGAGCCGCCGTAGTAAAAAAGCATTTCTTTGCCTTTGAGTACCGGCTTATCGAAAAAGAAAGTCATGCCCCAATCCCAGCTTCCTTCCGCTGCATCCGGCAAAGCGAATTTTTGCGCTCGCGTCGGCAAGCGCTGCCAGTAATAGCCATCGGCGCTCCAGATCAATTCGCAATACAATCGGTGATGCACCGTTTCATAATGCTGCAACATCCCGAAAAACAAATCTCCGCAGCGAAAAACCGTGTTGCCGTAAAAATAGTCCGGATCATCCTCTCCCGGCACCAGAACCGTTACCTCAGGCGTCCATTGCTTCAAGTCATGACTCTCCTTGACCGCAGAACGCCTGCGACCGACGCCTTTCAGCCGTGCCCCGGCATACGCTTTCGGACGCACATACATCAGCCAGCGATCCCTGACTTCATCGTAAACAAAATTATTATGGGTGTCGCTGTGGTATTTCACTGCCGGCTGCTCGAATCCGCAATCGAAGCACTTGCCATCGGCGGAAGTGGAAACAAAAACGCCGCCGCTGTCGTTGTGAATCGCGATAAATTTTTCACGGGGCGATGCAGGATGCGGATTGAGTTCCACATCGATATTCTGGGTCTTGTTTCGACCTAACCTGATACAATTATTTCGGGAATCGCCTTTATAGGTAAAACAGCCGGTTTCGGGCTTCTGCCAATTTATTCCATCTTTAGACTCTGCATAGCAGACATTGTATGAAAAGCGGAGGCGATTATAATACGCATACTCATTCCAAACCGAATACCACATTTTGAATAATCCATCATCCGGATCATAAATCACCGAGCCGCCGGCATGTGGACCGGTACCTTCCCAGGGATGATCTTTGACGATCAGGGGATTATGCGGATCGCGCGTTAACGGAACGACAAAACGCTCAACCTGCCACCGATCTTCAATGATGCGATCATCGCAGGGGAAATACGGACCTTTTGCCGGCAATGCGATGGTTGTTGGTTCGGCGGAGATGGCGGCACAGAAAAATATGGCAAGAAATAAAAAAGCAACAGATAAAGCGTGCATCATTGTACTTCCCTCCTTTATTCCAGGCGGATGAACCGATTTTGAGATAATTCACCGATTATTAAGTGCTTGAACCAAAATGAACATATCCTATTGAGCGGAGTCGAAGCATAACGAATTAACAAGGATTTATCACCCTTCGACTCTGCTCAGGGTGAAGAAATAAGAACTTTTCATTCAGCCACTATTTCAGCAATTTCGCCCAGGTTTCATATTCCGCCAGGCAATCTTCCGGGCTGATGAATCGTTTCCAAATCAATCTGCCTTTGAATCCATACTGCTTGTTCGACTCAACCTTGTGAATGACGTACTGAAAATCCCATGCGGGGCGCGGCTTCTGCGGAAGTTTGAATTTGAAGATGCTGAATCGGATTTCGTCGTGTGGTGTGCAGGCTCTGTCGAACATCAGCATGAAAACCATATCATTTTCCGCCAGTCCGTAATAAAATGGTTTTGAATAGCGGGGATAGTCGTAGCTCCAGACATTCAATTTAAAATTATGATCCGTATCGTATTCGAGAGCGACGGCATTCGTGTTGCGATACGTGCCGCCCTGATTCCAGTCCGGATGCCCCTCGGGTGCGTCACCGGCAATCCATTTTTCTGCGCCCCCCTGCCGGTCGATGCCGCGGAAATGGATCGGTACCTCTCCAACATCATTCATATAGTTGGCGAAGAAAAAGATGGCGTAGCCGCGATCTCCAAATTTCCGGTGCTCATGGGGATTGCATTCGAATTCAAAATCGATATAATGCGGCGCTTCGACAGTATATTTCAACCAGCTTGAAACCGCCCAGGGACTATCGTCCTGATGCCTCACGAGCATAACGGAGTTTCGATCGGCTAATCGTGAGAGGGTATATTTTCCTTTTCGCGGCGTGAACGCGTTTGCCGGATTCGAATGCCCGCAAATGATATGCTCGAAATTCAACCCGGCAGACGCGCCGGGATTATCAGGATCGTAGGCATCGAATTCAGGCGCATCCTGCAAGTTGATCAGGGTTTCGATGCCGCTGAGGATTTCAGGTGAGTGTGTATTATCCTTGAACAGCGCGCGAAGATGCCCATTCGAAATTTCGACTTGTATTCCGATTTCCATGGCTGATTCCCGGTTATGCGTAACACACCCCAATAAATAAAGCACGCCGACTAAAGCAGGTACTTTGTATTTCAAAGTGTAGCTCTTGCTTTGCTTACCACAGTTCAGCGAAAACCTGGCACGCTTGAAAGCACTGAATGCGCAATTCTGTTGACATGGTACGGAAAGGGGAGCGAAAATTTACTTCGAATGTATACTTCAAACGGACATAATTTGAACATCTCGGAGTGCATCGCCTTCATGCGATGCAAGTCGCGAAATCCATAAAGGGCTTTCACTCCAAGGCATCAGCGTGTACCTTGAATTATCGCTAAATTGAGTATTGAAATCTTTGATTTATCAACGTTTATAGTATGCATCATGTAATCATTCCGGAGTGCATCGTCTTCATGCGATGCAAATCGTGAAATCCATAAAGGGCTTTCGATCCAAAGCATCAGAATGCACCTTTTGTCATCACTGAATGATGCATTGAAATGGTTAATTTATAACCATGCCCGGTATAATTTTCTTTCCCCTTTCATTCACCAAGAATTTACTGCAAGAATCCACACCGCCTGCCCGCTTCCGGCAAAACAGGTGCTGCCGATGCGCCTGGCAGACGGAAAAAACCAGCGCCTTCCTAAACCGTATCTTCCACCACAAACGGTATGCGGTATTCGCGCGTCACAGTTTTGTTGGCTTCATCATCATTGATGTATTTTTCAGTCGCCGGATCGAATTCGAGCGTTCTGCCGAGACGGTACGCCGTATTTGCCAGATGGCACAACGCCGACGAGATATGACCTTCTTCGGCATTTGCATTCAGGATCGATTCATCGCGACTGCGAACAGCCTGGATGAAATTCTTGAAATGGTCGCCGCCGATTTTTGCGCTCGGACCGGGCTCGCGCTTTTTGCCCAGGAAGGTTTGAAAGCTGCTATAGCTATCCACCACCAGGTAGCCTTCGGAGCCGTAAAATATGACGCCCACGGTATTGGATGGACCTTCGCCGATGCCGCCTTCGTGATTCGTGATCCAATGGCGCACCTCGAATACGAGCATTTTCTTCTCGTCAGGGTATTCAAACGTGGCAATCTGGGTATTGGCTGTTTCCTGATCGTCATCGAACATGAAATGCCCGCCCATGGATTGAATCTTCTTCGGCAAGCCGACATCGAGTCCCCAGCGTGCAACGTCCATCTGATGAATACCCTGGTTGCCGATATCGCCGTTGCCATAGTCCCAATGCCAGTGCCAGTTATAATGAAATCTATTTTTACTGAAGGGTCGTTTCGGCGCGGGACCCAGCCACAGATCGTAATCAACTTCTTTGGGAGCCGGCTCATCCGGTGTGCGCCCGATTGTATCTCGCCATTTGTAGCACAAACCTTTCGCCATGTACAGCTCGCCCAGACCACCGGCTTGCAAAAATTCAACCGCCGCGTGCATTGCGAGCGAACTGCGCATCTGGGTGCCATGCTGGATAATGCGCTTGTATTTTTGGGCAGCTTCGACCAGTTTGCGCCCTTCGAATATATTGTGTGAAAGCGGCTTTTCGACGTACACATCTTTTCCGGCTTGACACGCCCAGATGGTTCCGAGTGAGTGCCAATGGTTCGGTGTTGCAAATGAGATAATATCGATATCTTTATTTTCAAGCACCTTCCGGATGTCCGTGTAAAGTTTGGGCTCTTTGTGACCATTTTCGGTGAGCATTTTCACGCGATCCGGGAAAAGCCGTTTGTCCACATCGCACAGCGCTACGACCTCCACATTTTCCAATCCGGCATAATTGCGGATATGACCTTTGCCCTGCCCGCGAATTCCAGCCACTGCTACTCTCAAACGATCATTTGCACCCGCCCAACTGCTGCCCGGCGTCCATAACGAAAGACCGGTGATTGCCGCAGTCGCAGCCGTTGTTTTCACAAAATCTCTTCGATTCATAGACTCCATTGTGCCTCCTTTGTTTGACGCGATTATAAAAAATTACGAAATTTCATACCATGCCCCTAACTAATCCTTCACAAACGGATCATCCCACTGCGCGGGCAGATAGGCGATACAAATATCCGGGTTGCCGAATTGGTGTGACGTGAATTCCACGCTTTTGCTATCCGGCGCCCAGCCCACATGCGGATGTTCGACACTGACATTGCCATAAGGTCGGTGGGACAGGGTGAGCAGCCGTAAATGCGATGTTCGCGCGTCGATGATGGCGATGTGACCGTGCCAATTGTCAGTTGCCACCCAGCGCCCGTCGCGCGACCCGGAGGCGTGCCACCAGTTGAATTGCGCCAATTCACGCGGTGTTTTATCGGGCAGCCAGCTCCCGCCGCCCAATATCCGCGTCACCTGGGTGTGAATATCGACAATCTTCACATGGGATTGTTCTTTGCGGTAGCCTCCGCAAAAAGTCATCTGATCGTTCACCCACCAATCCTCATGCGTTACCAGTTCACCCGGTTCCTGCGGGTGCAATTTGATCGCTTCGCCCGGTTTGCGGATATCGATGTACCACATCCGGTACGGTGAATACGAAAAACGCAGCAGGTGCGGATTATACTTGTTGAATTGCACGTGCGAAATGCCAGCTTCCCGCGTTAGCAGCGTTTTTATTTCCCCGGTTTCGATATCGATATATGCGATGTCCTGGCGTTTTTCGTTGGCGTACAACAGCCCGGCTGAAAGATATTTTCCGTCTGCGCTTTCTGTGAATCCCATGAAGAATGAGGTGCCTTCAGGGGCGGCGGCGATTTTGCGTTCCTTGATGGTAACCTTGCTTCGTGTGTCGGCATCGCCTGACAACCGGATATCGACACGCCATTGATAAGCCACATTTTCACGCGCCACGTAAATATCAGGCGTTTGAAAATCAACAGTGGCATTGCCGGCACCCGATTGATCCGGGCGCTGCAAACGTACCAGTTCACCTGTTGCAGGGAGGTAGCCAAAAATTTCGGTTTTGCCGGTTCGATTCGAATTAAATGCCAGCATCGATTGATCGCCGAACCAGCAATTCAGATCAAAATAAAAATTCACATCGCGGCTCGAATCGGATGTAGCGAAAATGAGTTTGGCGCCTGTCTCAGGATCCTGCAGCACCTTGTGTTCGGGTGGGTACACCGTGCATTCCCACTGATCAGACCAGGTTAATTCCGGTGCGGAGTTGCACGAAATTAACAGGGCACCGATAATTGAAATTAAAACGAATCGTAAAACGTTCATAGAACCACCTGTGGTTGAAATAAAAAAGGAAAGGAAATTTAAACGATACACCGGGAGCGCCGCCCAGCTTTCGGATTGATGCTTGAGCAACTCAATCCGACACGATGCGCTTTCAACGCCTGCCCGTGACTTCCAATATATGTTTTAAAACAGGTTAAAGTCAACCTTTTTTTTGAAATGCAAAAAACACGAAGCGCTTTGGATTTGCAGATTGATGCCAGCCAGGTTAGCATTGATGGTGATGGGCGGGCACCAGTTGCTGAAGAAAAAACAGCCATAATTTTGAACGATATATTGAAATTCGGTATCGGACGATTTTTCTAGTGAGTCCTTTTTGCGTGTCATTCCCGCATCTATGGGATGATATAAAAACGGATGCCCGATTGAAGCATTCGGGCATGACAAATTGACTGGCTTGCCATTTTTTTAAAAAGCGTCCGGCAGCAAGTATTTAAAGACAAAATGATCCGGTGACATCATAATTGACTAATATTTCGCAGACAAGATTTTTCTCTGCGTTCCTTACGTCTGGGCGCAAAATTCAGACGCTTCATTTCAATGCTGATCAGTGACCCGCTTACCCTTTCCGGGCACGTTCCACTGCGCGCTCAATCATCGACAGGACGTTCTCCACCGCGTTCGGCGCCGGATCCGAAAGCATTGGCAGGAAGATGAGCCGCTTGTGAACATCCTCGGTTACCGGGAAATCGCCCTCGCGATAGCCGGCATAATCGCCGCAGAGCGGACCCCGGTTGCGCGTGAAAATATCGAATCCCTCGGCGAAAATTTTGAGCCGGTGCAGCAGCCCATACCCGCTGACGGACGCGTCCAGACCTTCCGCCCGCAGCATTTCGATGAATTTTTCCGTGGGCAAACCGCCATGCTGCTCCGGATGATGAATGATCGGAAATCCGTAATATCCGCCGCGTTCCGCATTGTCATACACTTTCAGCGGACTCACGCCGGGCAATTGGCGCAAACGGGCTTCCACTGTTTCGACATACGCTTTTCGACGGGCATTGAGCGCATCCAGTTTTGCCAGTTGCACGTTGGCAATACCGATACCCAGCGGGTGCGCGCGGAATTTCATGCCCAGACCCAGCGGCTGCAGATCCGCATATTTGGGCGTGTGCAAATCGAGTCCGCCCATGCGGTTTGCCTGCCCCGCGAGACAGGCGCGCTCGAAAATTTCCGCATCATTGGTTGCCAGTATGCCACCCTCGCCGGCGCTCACCGCTTTGCTGCCCTGCAGGCTCCACGCACCCACGTGCCCCAGGCTGCCAATGGGTTTGTCCCGGTAGCGCGCACCGTGGGCGTGGGAGCAATCCTCAACAATGGGCACGCCCGTCTCGCGACTGATTGCCAGCAGGCGATCCATGTCGCAGATGTTGCCCCACAAATGCACGACGACGATGGCGCGCGTTTTATCCGTAATTTTTCGTCGCAGATCTTCGGGATCGAGCAGCAGCGTCTCCGGATCGCTTTCGACGAAAACGGGTCGGGCGCCCAGGAACACTGCCGGCGAGATGGTGCAAATCCAGGTGTACGTGGGGCAGATGACTTCATCGCCGGGACCCACGCCGAGACCGAAATAGGCGCTGTACAGGGCTGTGGAGCCATTCATCGTGGTGATGGCATAGGTTAATCCAGTTACCTCCCGCCATTTCGCTTCGAACTCGCGCACAACCGGTGTGCCGCCCGAAAGCTCGTTGCGTAGCGTCATGTCGTACGCCAGCCGGGCTTCGTCTTCGGTAACCTGCTGCCAGCGATCAAGTTTTGTTTTTTCCGGCATCACGGTCTGCACGAATACCGGGATGCTGCTGTCGGATGTTTTTTGGGGCATGCTATTGTTCCTTTCTATTTTTATGGGAATAAAGACAGAACCCGCGTTACCAGACTCCAGCCTGGTATTGCCGTCGTCGAGAAGCTCCGGCTTCAACGCTTGTTCCCAAACTCCGTTTGGGAACACACCAATACAGGAAACTCTGTTTCATAATTTAAGCAATCACACAAGCATGGATTCAAGCTGAATAAACGAATGATCCTTCACCATATAATTTATTATCTTTACTAGGCGTTAGCACGGCGACGTAACTGCCTGGAAACGCCGGCTTCAACTGGCGCACTTCCTGTCTTTGCCGGTGGAAACAGAGTTTCCGGGTTTTGAATGTTCCCAAACAGAGTTTGGGAACAAGAGCTTCAATCAGTTCCCCTTACATATTGTTTTATTGAAGGGGAAAGGGGATGGGTAAGCCCATGCTCCCCCCAATCTTGTCTATCCCGAATTTTAAAAATCCCCCACCACCACCCAAATAATCAAATAGTCAAATAAACAAATCACTCGGCAGATGATTGCCCGGAACGTACTGCGCGAACATAGCTGCTGAAGCCCAGGAGGTCGAAGCCGTAGCAATCACCGTTGAGGAAACCGACAATCCAAGCGCGCGACCCGCCTTTAACCATATCGGAGGTCCAAATCAAAAATTGCGTTTTGTCAAATGCAGGCTCGATATACAAATCACTGTGCCTCTTCTCCGGCTCTATCAAGCTCATGGCTTCCTCCAGCGTGGGCAGGCGCCAGTCGTGGAATCCGGCGTAGCCTTTGCGGTTCAGATCGGCTATCCACTTTTTAGCATTATCGTAAATCATTAAATCAGGTGAACCTGATTGCTGCCACATCAACCCCGTCGCACCATCGATAATGACTTTATCGCCTTTAATCTCCTGCGAATCGAATTGATTTGCAAAGCCGCTGCTTTCCTCATTCCAAACTGAATGAAATAAATTCTTTTCTTTAAGCATCACCCTGACCGAATCTTCTGACAGCGTCGCAGGCGTGCTCCGCAAAAACGGTTGCCGCTCTTTTCGTCCGGGCATCTGCACGGTGTTGCTGGCGTAATATTTTCCCTCGCTGCCCCGGGCTAATACCTGGTATTGGAACGCAGAATCGGGATCAATCGAGCGGTCGGTGAAGGTCGTATCGAAAGAGATCCCGATGGGGCGATTCTGGCGCAGCATGACGTACTGCTCCTGCGCCGGGCGCAAATTCGCAGGCAGCCGGGTCCAGCTCAGGGAGACGTATTTGGGCGTTCGAATGCGTATTTTCAATGTGAACAATGGCGGTCCGACAACGATATCCTGCTGCATCGCCGGCGAACGCGAGTTGATACGCACCGCCAGCCTGGGCGACTCATCGTCTTCGATCTTTTGCAGAATGACCTGGGTCGCCCGCGTTCCGAATTTCTGCACGCCTTCGACCATGAATGCGCTGTAAGTCGATTCCTGCATAAATTCATTCCCGGCTTCATCCTTCACCTTCAACGCGAAGAATGGCTGCTTGTACCGCGGATCGCTCTTCGAGATTTCGGGGATATTTTGCACCAGGTATTCGAACTCATACATGCTGCGCCCGCTGGCATCAACGGTGCGTTTCGCCGGCAGGGTTACGGTTTGCAGGTTTTCCTGGTTTCGAAACGCCAGTTCAACCGAGATATTTTGTTCGTCCAGCGGATTCTCATCGACAACCTGCCCGGAAATGATTTTTTCGCCGTCGGATTCGCTGCTAATTATAACTTGCCCCTGCGGCGGCTCCGTGTCGAAAACGAGCGGTTGCCCCCGACTCATCGTTTCCCTGGTGAATCCGAAGCGCACCCGATGTTTGCCTTCAGTGTACGCGAATTCGGGCAACCTGAGCTTTCGCAGGTCGATGTGCCAGAAGAATGCGCCCTCGATACAGATCGCCGGGGCAGCGTCATAAAAGGGGAAATCATCGAGTTCGAAAATGAGCGCCTCTTTTTTCATTGCCGGCTCATTCATCGCCCTGACAACCAGCGTGGAATCGGGATGATAAGATGCTCCTTTTACCAGCCAGAACGCCGGCGGGCAAGGCGTGCTGTCGCACCTGATTTTTGGGATAACCGCCGCCAGAATAACGCCTGCAAGACCAATCAACGCCGCTTTAATTGCAATCGGCATCCGCCCTGTTTGGGGAGAGGGCACGGTTTCTTTCGAGCGTTTCCGAGGCATAAGCTGCTCCTTTTGTGTGGATCTTTTGCATCGGATTGATTTGAAACAAGAAGTGTGTCAAAACGTGCCCTTGTTTCTCAATCCGCAAAATTCGGAATAAATTTAAGCAATTCGCTACTTCCGCATTCAGTCTTCTCATTACCAGGCTCCAACCTGGTAACGCCGCCGTCGAGAAGCTCTAGCTTCGCTATTTTTTTTACTCGAAGCCGGAGCTGCTCGTAATCGTTATTCCCAGGCAAAACCTGGAACCAAGAAAGGCTAAACGGCACCAGGAATCCGTGTTTCATCCGTGCCAATCAGTGACTAAAAATAAAATCACCTGAAATCTGTACTATAGTCAGTTTGTTTTCGTCCTCACCTGGCGATTAATCCGCTTATCGTTTCATCGCTTTATTCAAGTTGATGCACGCGGCAATAATTTTCTCACGCGCTGCCTGCACCACTTCGGTGATGCGGGCGTATTGGGGCACACCGTCGGGAGTGAGGGGCACGCGCCTGCCCGCGCTGAATAAGGTGGCTTCTATGGAGGGCGGAATTTCTTTCAGCAGCTTTTCCGCCTGTTTCAGGGCATCGCCTTCGAAGCCTTCGTTTTTCGCCCGCTGGATGGCGTTTTTCAGGAGAAACAGAATTTCATAATCTTCGATGCCTTCACGCGCCATTTCCCAGCGTTTGCTGGACACCATTGAATGGGGCGCTTTGTATGCGGTCGAAAAATAATCGCCCATTTCATTGGGACCGTCCCACAGGTGATCGCCGTAGGCATACGTCCACCAGCCGACACCGGTGAGCCCGAGATTCCAGGCGTACCAGAAGCGCCAGCGGTAAATTCCGAGGCTCGAAAGCGTGCGCGAGCGACCCGCAGCATCGTAGAACCAGACGTGCTTGCCATAGCGTTTGGCTGCCGGGAGCAGATCGTCCGCCAGCCGTTCCAGCAATTCCGAGGAGGGACACCAGATATCGATTAATCCTCGGAACATCTCAACGGTCTCCATGGTGGTTCCGCTTGTGGGATCGGTGTAAATCAATATATTCGGGTCTGCCTTCCGAACCAGCTTGGCGACTTCGACCAGGTTCAGCGTGGTTTCCGAATGCGGCGTGGAGGGTTCATCGTACGGATAGAGCGCCCAGTCTTCGTAGCCCAGTCCCAGCGCCTTGACATGAGTAGACCATTGACGCATATATTCCACGAACGCCTTGCGCCAGGGCGGCGACAGAAATTTCTGTCCTTTCAATGCCCCTTGCGGGCTCAAAAACAGCAGGATGCCGTATTTCGCCAACCGTTTGACACTGGCGTCGTGATTGGTAAAATCCAGTTCGCCCACGAGTTCGCCGTTTTCATCGCAGGTTGCAGCCGGCGCGGTTCCGAAATTCACGGTCACGCCATGCTCGGTCAAATCATCGAGTACATAATCGGGCTGGTCCTTCACATACGACCACACACAAAACCGGAGCGGGCGCGGACGCGGCAACGCCAAATCCTTGACTTCGATGGTGAGGGATAGAATCAGTTCGCTGTGATACGGTTCAAGGCTCTTCAAGCGCAGTTCAGTGGTATATTCGCCCGGTGTCAGCCCGATGGCATTCACCGTGAGCCAGAGTTGCTGGGTTTCCATTGATGAGACGGTCAACAGGCGCGCTTCATCCAGGTTCGGCAATGGGTCGGCGACTTCTTCGCGCTGAATGTTCGCCAGCGTAACCGCGCGCCGGAATTGGAGATGTGCATCCGCGGGAATAGTTTTCTCGCCTTTCAAATCGCCGGAGATGACGCGGATTTCCAGGGTGCGCCCGGAGATGTTGGTCACGTTTAGCGCCAGCGACTCATATTCACCAACACAAAGGGATACGTTAAGTTTTTCGGTTTTATCTTGAGGCGTGGGCAGCGTTTCCAGCGGGTGAAAATACGCCCAGGGGCAGAATTCCCACGCAAAAAAGGACTGCTCAGGTGCCAGCGACTTACCTGCCGCAACGAGCGAACGCAGCCTTCGTGCCGATTGGACCAGATTCGAAATGAATGCTGTTTCAGGTTGATCTGTGGCAGTTTCAATCGCAATGAGTTGACCCCGGAGCCCGAGCAGCTCGGTTCGCGCATGATTCGCATTGCGAGGATTGCTTTTTTCCCAGGCGGCGATGTCTTGCTCGATTTGTTTAAAAATCACATCGTTCAGATAGCGTTTGGTGCTCGCCAGTCCGTCGAAAGCATAAGTTGATTCATCAAATGCTACCAGGGTACGGTCATCGGCTTGTACAAGCTGTTGTTTCATGCGGTAGTTGCCCGGGATTTCAGCATCGAATGACAGGATTGCGCGTTGCGTTTCGGCGAGAGCGTGATTGGTGAAATGCAGCACAGTGCCGTCCGGATAGACGAGATCAGTGAGCAGTGCCAGGCGTGCTTTTTGCGGATTAACAACATCGAAGCGCCAGGTATTGGTTCCGCTCAACAAAATCATGTCGCCATACGGTGTTACGCCCGCTTGAGACGATTTTTTGGCTTTCCCGGGAGTCGGTAACAGGGGAAAGCTTTTCGCCCCGGGCAGTCGGCACGTGTGCGCCCTGTTTCCGGTATATACCAGCCAGTCATTTGGTGTCGCACGATAGGGCACATTCCACTGCATACAAACGAGGCTGTTGTTGCCGAACATACCAAATCCGGCTGCTATAACGTCCAGCTTGCCGTCTCCGTTGAAATCGCCGGCAAGCGAAGGTGAATTGAAACTGCTGGGTGTTTTGGTATCGAGCAAGATTGCGCCATCGGTATCGATAACCTGAAGCGACATGAAGAGAAACATGATTTCGAGTTCGGAATCATCATCGAGATTGAGCACCAGCGGCGAATGGCTCATGCTACTGTGCGGAAACTGCTGCTTCCAGGCGAAACCGGTTTCATCGTAGCAATAGGCGGTGCCGCCTTTATTTCCGAAAATCACCTCATCCCTGCCATCGCCATTCAGATCAGTGGCACAGATCGCGCTATTGACGTGCAGGAAAACATTTTCTTCTAAAACAATGCGGGGCTGCTTCAAATCAATGCGATAAAAATGATGCAGCCCGCCGCCGACATATAGTTCGGGAATTTTATTGCCATCGACATCAGCAATCAGAGGGGTGCTGTTCGGGAACAGGTCGTCTTTGCGGTAGATGTCCCACAGCCATTCACCACGGGCTGACAGCGCATAAATATGGCAATCATGTGAGGTGACGATAATTTCCTTGCCGGGGGCATCATAAATATCGGCGATGAGCGTCGGACCCATTTGTGAGCCATCGCCGCGAAACCGCCAGCGCAGATTGCCCTTATTGTCGAAACAGGATACATAGCCGCCAATGTCCCCGGCTAAAATTTCAGGCGCGCCGTCGCCATCGAGGTCGCCGATTGAAGGGCACGACTCTGCGCGCATGGCAGCGGGGAGCATGGCTTGCCAGATTACCTTGCCACGCTGATTCAATAGCACCAGGTTACCGGCGCCATCGCAAGCAACCACATCTTCGTTGCCATCGCCGTCGACGTCGCCTACAGCGGGATAAGCGGATATCGGCAATGTCATTTTATATTCCCAGGTTCGCTTGCCTTCCGGACTGAAACACACAATACCGGTACCCACTTCGGCGACAACGATCCCAACGGTTTTTCCGGTTTTTGCATCCAGAATTGCGTTGGGACCGGCAAAACCGGTTTCACCCTGAAGCTGCCAGGCAACCTCGTACGCGAGATCGGCGTGAATTGTTAGCGGTAATGCTAAACACACAATTAACAGCATCGATATTCTAACCTTCATCGGTGTTTCCCTCCCTTTTTGCTGGTGTTTTTTTTGATTGAAGTTGGATTCATGGTTTGCAAACTGCTGTTTGAGTGACTGATTAAAATCGCACCTGTTGCGGACTGCGATTGAAAAACGCGATACATCGTTCCGAAGCTAAAATTTCAATTTTTTATGTCGGTACAAGCAACACGCATTGCGCGATATGACTTGAATTGAGGATTAATCATCACGACTTACAAAAATGCAACGTTACACTATAAAAAAAAATAGTGCAAAGATCAATCTTTATTTGCAGCGAACAGGCATGTACAGGAAAGATATTATGATTTTTGCACAAATCGGTGAGAGGAAAACGTGGTTGATTCTGCAGGTAAATAAGGCATCCTGGTTTGGGTGTTCCTTCGCCGGGCAGACCGAACAGAAGTTTAGAACAAAGAACAACTATGCTTATTTGGACTTGTTTTGTAAATTGATGCCGGTAGCCTGTCATTCTGGAAGAATCTTTTTACGGTTATGCGCGACGTAAAAAATTAAACCTTATCACGAAATAAAAAAGAATTCTCCTGAATGACACTGGCGTGCTATTTTTGCTCAAGGTGATAATTTTATTGGGCAATTGCTCACCATAATTATGTTTCTGATTTCAGAATAAGGATTAATGTAATAGTTCACCGGGTCATTTAAAAAGCCTTACATCCCCCTAAATCCCTCTTCAAAGGGGGACTTTTATCAATTCCCCCTTTGAAGGGGGTTAGGGGGATGTTTTCGCTTTTCCCCACTGAACTTTTGCGGATTAATGATATGTGATTTGCAATAGTTTAAATTCGAAAATCAAAATCGTTAACCTTTAATCGCAAATCAGCTTTTTAGGATGAGGGATAACTTAATCTGGACATTGTGCTTGAAACATAATTTTGATAAATAACCACTTAAGAAATTAAAATGGGTAACTTATTTTATCCCTCATCCTAAGGTGTTTTCAAAAGGATGCTGAACTTTTGCATTTTTTTAAAATGTTGAAACAATGGATCAGTAGATTCCGCGGAAGCATAAACAGCAGGCACTCAATTTCGGCTATAAAATCATACGCCACTTCATTCCCTTTCGTATTTTTCACGAATCCAGTTCTGAGCGAACGCTGCCGATTCAAATCCCAGATCCATCACCGTGTTGCCCAGAAAAATCATGCCTGCCAGCCTGCGCTGTTGCAGCCATTCAAAGGCTTTTTCGCATTGGAACTGCATTCTCGGGATCGGAACCGGTTTTTTATTATGATAATCGTAAATATAAATCCCCAACAATATCCGTTTTCCGGCGGCAAGTTTCTCACAGCGCTCGAGGTTCTGTTCGAGGTGATCCAGATGATCGGAATTCCACGTCCAGAGGGTGATCACATCGAGCATAGGAACAAAATCCCTGAGCAGCGGGTAATCCATATTCATCGTATAGAAGACGCCCCAAAGATCGAGCGGTTTTTGGGAAGAGTGGATGGCATGCCTGAGTTTCTCAAGATGCCCGGGCTGCATGCCATCCCGCTCTATTTCAAGATTGCTGAGGTCATCGATGATGATACCTTCGATGTTCGAATGCGTTTGTGCCAGTGATTGAATGCCTTCCAGTTCGCGGGAGAAATCAAATCCTTTCTCAAAAGTGAGCCGCCAGACAATGCGCTTCAGGTGGGCTACCTGCGAGGCTTCATTTTCGGATGGTGGCAACACCATTAAAATATTTGGCACATTCAGAAATTCGGCGCAACCGATCGGCGTTATATGCGAATCTTTGGTTATGCCCCAATCCTGACGGTCGCTATTGACGGTACAATTAAATGTCCAGAGATAATCGCGCAGAGAATTCATAAGTCGCTCCTTGATTTATTGAATGATGAGGCAACATATACCGATTACGGGTAAAAATTTCATAGAAAGCTGTCATTGCGAGCGAAGCGAAGCAATCTCATAACTATATGAAAATGGTGAGATTGCTTCGTCGCTTCGCTCCTCGCAATGGCAGAGAATATACTGAAAATTTAAACCGTAACGAGTATAATTTGAATCCGGCTTAATAACTCCCCGATGCGTTGCAAAATTGCTCGGATGCTTTCATGTTCGGCGCTCTCAGGCAGCCACTGTAATTTTTCTTACCAGGATCGTTTTGCACGGATTTCCCTGCTGATCGGGTACATTGAAATCGGAGTAGACTATCAAAGCAGAGTTATTATCCAGTTCGATCATATCGCTATAGGCGCAAGTCATGTGCTGCCGGGGATCGGGCTCAACCAGGGTGATACGTCGGTTCCATGCGCTGGCATCGGGTGCGGCAGTAGCGCGCAAATAGAGTCCGGGTCTGCCATAGGCTGCCAGCGTGACCCCACATTTGAGTGTCAGCAACGTCGGCAAAACGCCGAGATCGTCGAAGATTGCCGGTTGGCTCCAGGTGCGTCCTCCATCAACTGAGCGAGCGCAATACGAAGGACCTGTTCCATGACCATCTGTGGTCCGCATCAGGCAGTATAAGGATCCATCGGGCAGGAAAGCGAGATCGGGCTCGGTGAAACCCTGGCGCTGCTGCCAGAGCGCATCGGCAGTTGGAATCGGCTGATAAGGAATTTCGCTGATCCATTCGAATGTGTGACCATTATCCGGAGATCGCAGAAACGCTGCTGCCAGGTGCGGACGCAATTTGCCGTTTACGATTCGCCTGGCGTAATGGACGCCCCAAAGCGAGCCATCAGGTGCCTGGCGGATTCGTCTGAAATAGGATCGTGCAAACACATTTTCAATTGACCAGCAGACTTCACCCGGAATATTTACCTGCGCGGTTTCGTTCTGCCATTCCCGCGAACCGGCTTTGAGACGCGAAAATTGCCAGCCGTGCAATTCTTCGGGCAGGCTTTCGGTTTCATAAAATGTGATGATGTCATCTGTATATGTGTTTTTGCTTTCGCCTGCAGTTTGAGGCAACAAATGTTTGATATTCTCGACGGGAAGCGAAGTCAATTGAATTTGTTGAAGTTGGTCGCCATTGGGCAATTGGAAGATTCGTGCCTGGGAAGATGTTGCTACCGGCGCCATCCGAGACCATATTTTGCCGTTATCCGCTGAAAACGAACTCCCGGGTTGTGTGCCGTAATCTTTCGCTGAATCCCGTCCCAGGTGGAATTTCACCTGGAGTCTGTTATCGGGCAGGCGCTGGATAATCGGGAATTGCCACGGTCCCCAGTTTCTTACGTGCGCTGGAGCTTGAGAGATGATGACGAGTTCACCATGAATAAGCTTTGGAGTCATTGTGCGTCCCAATTTTATTTTTCTCGAGACTATTCAGGGATTTCATTTTTTAGACGGGATAACAGGATGATAGCATTTGCCCAACGGCAATAACACAAAACGCCCCGGATGGCGTCCAGGGCGTCTTGTTTTTTTGTTTCATAGATGAATCCAAATTTGTATCATTTTAATTCCTGCGCTGTTGAATTCGTTTTTCGACGATTTCATCTGCCAGCGCATCTTGAACTTCGGAATAATGATCGAACTGCATATTGATGCTGGCGCGACCTGACGTAATATTTCTGAGCTCGGTTGTGTAGCCGAACATATCAGCCAGCGGCACATGCGCTTTGATAATCCGCGTTCCATTACGGGCATCGATATCCCGGATTTTAGCGCGCTTGGTGTACAAGCTGCTGGTAACGGGACCCACAAATTCTTCCGGTGAAATGATTTCAGCAGACATAAACGGTTCGAGCAATGCCGGACCTGCTTTTTTGAAGCCATTTCGGAAACACATTGCGCCGGCAGCTCTGAAAGCCATTTCGGAAGAATCCACCGGATGGAATGAGCCATCAACCAGCGTACAGCGCACATTGACAACGGGATATTTTGCGTAAGGACCCTCTTTTATGGCATCCTCGATGCCCTTTTTGATTGCCGGGATGAATTCTTTTGGAATAGCACCACCTGTAATCTTATTGACGAACTCGAATCCCTTGTCCTTTTCCAATGGTTCGATGATGAGTGATAGTTGTGCGTACTGACCCTTGCCGCCCGTCTGTTTGACATATTTCAAGCTTTCTTCTACCTGCCTGGTAATGGTTTCGCGATAGGAGACTTCGGGTTTTCCGGTTTCGGTCATCACTTTAAATTCGCGTTTCACACGATCGAGCAAAATATCGAGATGGAGCTCTCCCATTCCCGAAATAACAGTTTCGCCGGTTTCCTCATCGATTCGGGTGAGAAAGGTGGGATCTTCGTCGCCGAGTTTTGCCAGTGCTATCGCAAGCTTCTCACGGTCCTGGCGGCTCAATGGCTTGACAGCCATCGACACGACTGGTTCCGGGAAATCAATTGCTTCGAGTTGAATCTGGTGATTCTCATCGCAAAGCGTATCTCCTGTGCCAGTTTCACTCAAACCAACCGCCACACCAATGTCCCCGCAATAAATCCCATCACGCTCTTCCTGCTTATTGGCATGCATTTGCAGCAGGCGACCGATGCGTTGCTTTTTGCCCTGTGCAGAATTGAAAACCTGGGAACCGGCAAGAACCACTCCCGAATAGACCCTGAAATAGACCATTTTTCCTAAATGCTTATCGGTCATAACTTTAAATGCGAGCGCCGCGAACGGTGCATCATCAGAAGGATGGCGAATCAAATCGGCGTTGCTCTCTTTATGTGTTCCGATCACCGGGGGTCGTTCGGTCGGCGAAGGTAAAAACTTTACGATTGCATCCAGGAGCTTGCGTATGCCTTTGTTTCTATAGGCGCTGCCACAGAGTACTGGCACAATTTCCCGCTTGATTATAATCCGGCGTAATACGCGCAGTATATCCTTTTTACTCGGCTCTTCACCCGCTACCACTAGATCGAAAAGGGATTCATCATATTCTGCCAGTTTTTCGATGAGTTGTTGACGATAACGTTTGGCTAGGTCTTGCATCTCAGCCGGAATTTCCGTTTCAGTATAATCGATCGTATTGCCGCTATTTTGAAAGTAAATCGCTTTCATATCGATTAAATCAACCAGTCCGGTGAACTCATCTTCTGCGCCGATAGGAAGCACCAACGGAACCGCTTCAGCGTTGAATACGGTTTCGATTTCATCTACGACTTTATAAAAATCAGCACCGGTGCGATCCATTTTATTCACAAAAGCGATTTTAGGGATTTGATATTTTTCTGATTGGCGCCACACAACCTCAGACTGGGGCTGCACGCCGCCCACAGCACAAAAAAGCGCGATTGCACCATCAAGGATGCGCAGACTTCGCTCTACTTCGGCTGTAAAATCAACATGACCGGGTGTATCGATAATATTAATGCGATGATTATCCCACATTGTAGTCGTGGCAGCCGAGGTGATGGTGATGCCGCGTTCCTTTTCCTGCTCCATCCAATCCATTGTGGCTTCGCCGTCATGTACTTCGCCAATTTTGTAATTTTTTCCGGTGAAGAATAATATGCGCTCGGTTGCTGTGGTTTTTCCGGCATCAATATGCGCCATAATTCCAATATTTCGCACCCGCTCAAGCGGGACCTGTCTAGCCAACGGATGACTCCTTTCGTTATCCTGGATCGAGCGTTTCGGTATTCAACATTCCGGCTTATTCGTCGGCAATCGACGAATTTCACATGTAGCATTTTTTCCGATTTAAAAGCAACAAATCTCATTCGATGGAAAAAATCGATTTTGCCCTGTCCTGTGCATCTGGCACGGATGTTTGCAAAATGCGACAACCTTCAGACCGGGAATCCTGAATCGGGATTCGCTCGTTTCAGCTTAAAATAAAAAAAACGCGTCGGGCGCGTTTTAAGGGATGGGCAAAATTCAGTCGATTTTTTGCTATGTATTCGGTTTTATGAATTTCGATAGGCGCCCTTTCATTTTATGAATAAGGCTAATTAATTTAAATTCAATCCCTTAAAACACTTCGCGCAGTGCTCGAAAATTTTCGACAAATATACATCAATAATTATTAAAAGTCAAGTCTTTTTAATTTTTTTTGTAAAACCAGAGTCCTGGCACGTCAAATGACATCAATCCCCCAACCTTACTCCTGGCGATCACGCAGTGCAACGAAAATTGCATGCAAAATAATCCCAAAGGCATCTTCAACAAGCTGCATATTATCCGATGGAACGACGTAGCCGTGATCGACGAGTTTTGCCATTTTCCCGCCGCCAAAACCGCAGAGCCCGATTGTGGTAATTTTATGCGCGCTTGCATACTCGATAGCCCGGATCACGTTGAGCGAATTGCCGCTGCCCGACATCGCAAATGCGATGTCACCCGGCAGAGCATGCAATTCAAGTTGACGCCAGAAGATATTTTCATAGCCGGTATCATTTGCCCAAGCGGTTACTGAAGGCATGTTATCGTTGAGTGACAAAATGCGATAGGTTTCATTCCGTTCCAGTTTCATCATTTTACCCAGATCAGCGCAAAAATGAGATGCATGGGCAGAACACCCACCATTGCCGAAGACGAAAATCCGTTTGGCAGTTTGCATCGCCCTGATTAATTCTCGAGAGATATCATCGATACGCTTCACATCCAAATGGGATAATAACTCCTGCATGTTTTGGAAATAATACCCGATTAACTCCGCTCCCGCCATTTTTAAATTCCTTTCTGCCGACACAGGTTACCGGCTGCTTCGCCCAAAAAATATTTTGCATGAATTTTGCGACATTCAACTGATTATTTTTGTATGAGTTGTTGAAATTGTCGCCTTATCCTTCTAATTTTCTATATGTTAATAACAGAATGCAATCATACGCTTGAAATATGGTGTATTGGAATTAACCATGAGCCGCCGCATGATAACAGATTGCAATAAAAAAAGGAGCTTAACGCTCCTTTGATTAAATCAGGAAAATTAAATGGAGCCGATGGGGCTCGAACCCACGACCTTATGACTGCCAGTCATACGCTCTCCCAGCTGAGCTACGGCCCCGGAAAAGATGGATAAAGGTAATAAAACTTTGCCTAAAAGTCAAGCAAAATTTCGGCAGCGCTGCAAAACCTCAGCTACCGGTGGTTTCCATGATTTAACGCGTTACTCAGCTTCCGAACCAGACGTCCGGGACACAGCAAATAAGGATTTAATGTCAGGAAAAACAAGAACAGTACTCGTCAATATCTTCCAGCAAACAGTGTTGGTGTCAGGAGACAAAAAAATGAATAAATATCTCGTTATTTTATTATCAGCAATCGTCATCATCGTTGGCTGTACATCATCGAAGAAATCAGTCCAACCTGCAACTGAAGCATTAGTAGATGACGTTGAGTTTCAACAACTTACGGAACAGGCGAGACAGGACTCGATGAATTTTGAATTACACACCAAAGTTGCGAAAATGCATTCAAATCGCGGATTGGATGATGAGGCGATTAGTTGGTATGATAAGGCACTCCAGCGAAATTCGGATTACATCCCGGCGCTTATTGGAAAGGGTGAAATTTTTATTCAACAGGGAAAACAGCGCGATGGATACGGACAGTATTTGCGTGCACTGATGCTAGACAAAAGCGGCAAATACGCGGAATCGATTGCCAACGCCATTGGACAGCCGTATCAAATTTCTCAAATTACCCATGGAAATCATGATAATGCTGCTCCATGCTTTTCACCCAAAGGCAAATCGCTCCTGTTTCAATCGAACCGGGATGGAAATATGGAAATTTATTCGCTGGAACTCGAAACCAACTATGAAAAACGCCTGACCGATCATCCCGCTAAAGATGAATTTCCGGTAGTCTCACCAAACGGGAAGGTCATTGCGTTCATATCCACCCGCGACGATTCAGGTGCTTCAGCGAATAGTGAATCAAGGGAGATTTACTTCATGGATTTGGATGGAAATCATGTAGCGCGCTTTACAACCAATGATGCGGATGACTGGTACCCATCTTTCGATTCGGAAGGCAATAAATTGCTCTATGTCTCCACGAGCGGCGATATTCGGGATATTGCATACCATAAGCAATGGAGTGATATTTACCTCCACGACATAAAGAAAAATGAAATAGAGCGCTTGACCGAAGGAAAATTCCAGACAGGGACACCGTGTCTATCGGATGACGGCAAATGGCTCCTGTACAATATGAATCCTGATGATAATTTCGATATATACAAAATGGATTTGGAAACGCGCAATACGATTCAGCTTACCAGCGGATCGGGCAATAATGCGGCGCCGGAATTTTCACCCAATAGTAAACAAATCACCTTTTTCTCAGATCGGAACGGGAACTGCGATATTTTCCTGATGAATAGTGATGGCAGCAATGTCCAACAATTGACCTGCGATGCAATGGATGAAGCATACCCTAGATTTTCGCCCGACGGGAAAAAAATTGTGTACCACGCCCGGAAAGGTGAAAAGATGCAGATTTTCTGGATTGATCTTGAAAAACCAATTGAGAGAGATAATCTGGTTAAAATTATCGAATCGCGGATGACTGAGTTGGCTGTGATGAAATAATACTCCGCAAGATACACCGAACCGGTTTTCAACTGCTGAATCCTGAGGAGTCAGCAGGAAGGATGCTTTCGCAAAATATAGAACTGACTACAAATCGGTTCTGCGGATTTAAAAACTTGAACCTTTATTCGTTCGAAAGAAACGCTTTTTGCCGGAGCAATGTGCTGCGCAAATCCCCGGGATTCAACTCCACAGGAAAAATCCCCTTCTGCTTGCTCAACGCTGCTGCCGTACCTGCCGCCTGACCAATCGCCGCTACAATGGGCATGATCCGAATCGCCGAATGCGCTTCATGCGTGGATGATATGCACCGGCTACCGATCAGCAAATTCGATATTTTTTGAGGAATCAAACT
Organism: Candidatus Zhuqueibacterota bacterium; assembly: GCA_016927835.1. Lineage (GTDB taxonomy): Bacteria > Zhuqueibacterota > Zhuqueibacteria > Thermofontimicrobiales > Sulfurfontimicrobiaceae > Sulfurfontimicrobium. The sequence continues at coordinate 34,183 of JAFGMA010000033.1, forward strand.
GCGATAGGGAATTTGGTACCATTCGCCTGGCTGCAGGTGCTTAATCACTGTACCAGTGCCGCCCGGATTATGGATATCGATCCCATAGCTGCCGCAGCCGATGGCATCATCGAATTTTCTGGCGCTTAACAAATCATCCGCTGTCAATGCATAATGCCCTGAAATGCGCCGGGATTCCCGAATGCCGATTTGCGGAGCGATTTTCATCAAATACGCATTTTCAAATCCGGGTACACTCGATTTGAGAAAGCGAACCATTTCTTTGATCTGCTGCCGACCAATGAGCTCAGCTTCCGTCAAACTTTGCGCTGACAGGGCGCTTTTGCCGATGATTCTGGTGGTATTGAAATGAATGACCGCCGGATTCACAGATGAAAAAAACAGAACATTCTCCCTGGGATTTTTCACCTCACCGGCTTCTTTTGCTTTATCGTAAAGCGTATTCACATCTTTTCGAGATGGCACACGTTCGGTATCCACGTTTGCCATGCGAAAACAGGTGGTCATTGGTTGGCAGGCACCATCTTCCGTACGCCCGATTTCGAAAGGCGCTCCGGCTAAAGCTGCGATATCGCCGTCTCCGGTGGAATCTATGAATAAGTCGGCAGCAATCGCTTCGCGCCCGCCTTTATGGTGCACCTCCACCGCTTCAATGACTGAATCCTTCATTCGAACGCCGGTCGCGAATGCGTGCAGCAATAAATCCACCCCGTTTTGGAGACACCATTCATCAAGCAGCCATTTCATGGCTTCGGCTTCGAAATGCTGCCGGTCCCTGAGGAGGGCGCCATTTTCAGCGAGCATATTCAACAATTCTTCAAACAATCCCTTTATGATAACCTTTTCTCCGGCGCGAAAACTCATGTACGGATTGACCAGACCGGTGGTTGCCATCCCACCCAGGAATCCATAGCGTTCAACGAGCAAAACGCGGGCGCCATTTCGTGCCGCAGCGATAGCCGCCGGAACGCCGCCCGGTCCACCCCCGACGACGATTAAATCATAATAATGCGATTGACTTTTACGACTTGCGGATCGTGTTGATCCGGGAGTGTTTGCGAGTCCCATAGCAATAGCTCCTGTAATACATTTTTGGATGAATGTTCTGCGGGTTTCCATTTCAGTCTCCTTCTTGGGGCAAAGCTGCCTCCCATTAGGAGGTGGGATAAAATAACCTGGACATTTTGCCTAAAAATAATTTTTATAAATCGCCGCTTAAGGAATTTAAACGGGTAACATATTTTATCCCATTCTCTTAACGACTAAATCAAATCCTTTAACCATTCCTTTACGACTTCTACCGATGGTACGCGTCCGACCACCTTGACTTGCTGGCGCTCAACGATCACCGCCGGCGTTGTAGTAATGCCGTAGCGATAAATTTCGCTTTCGTCGCTCACATGGATTAACTCCACCGTACTTCCCAGCTCTTTGATGGCTTTTTCAACATTATCCAGAGTCTGCTGGCAATTGTTGCAGCCGGCGCCGAGTACGATGATTTTATTTCGCCGGGTGCGGAGATATTGCCGGAATTTTTCATTGATACGTTCCTGGATCGCGGCTATCAATTCATCGCGCGACGGGATGATGCTGACAAATTTGATTTGCCCGTCGATGCAGATAGTGGGTACATTTTTGACCATCATCGCCATCATGAATTCGACCGCATCTTTCTCTTTGATTTTATGTTCGCGCCATTCAACCAGTTGATCGAAATGCGGAACGACGGCTTTCACCGATTCGACCATGTACTGGCATGGCGCGCAGGCTTCCGAATCCAGGGTAATGATATCCACAATCACCTTCTCGGTATGCCCATAATCCGCCAGATTCAAGTCAACCTGGACTTCTCGTTTTTGCTCCAATAATTTGACGGCAACTTCTTGCTGATACGGATCTTGTACCAATTTCGTGATTGCTTCAAGATTTTTAGGTGGGACGGCATACGGCAAATCGCAGCCCGGGGCGAGAATAAAACCTGTATCGCCGCCTGCGCGAATGCACTCGATAGCGTTCCGCAGAGACGCTTCTTCATCGCCCATAAGCAGGACTACCGTCAATTGCAAATTCCCGCCGAAGGATATGCCAAATTTTTGGCAGACATCCTTCACATATTTCAGTGAAATATTTTCATCAATGCACACATTGTCCGGACCGGTTTCGCACATGGCTTCCACGTTCCGCTGGGCATGCCCGCAAACGAAAAATGATGAAAATTTATTCTGCTGCCGAATTTCATCGAAAACATATTTCGCATACGAACTGACAAATTCACGAAATGCTTCCGGCGAAATCTGGCTGGTCATCGGATCGACAAGGGCAATAATATCGCACCCGACATCAATGTACATCGCAGCCATTTTCGCGGCAATCCCCTGGGTGAATGTCATCAGTTCTTTCACTTTTTCGGGCTGATCAAACATATCCATGAAAATATTTGTGCCTGCCAGATGCAAAGCCAGTGTGAAAGGTCCGGTAACCAATCCATAGATCGCTACATCATCCGTTCGCTGCTTGAGCTTTCTCACCGCTTCCAGCACCACCGGTATGCGTCCCGAATGCTCATCGAATTCAGGCAATTCCGCCAGCGATTTTTTCTCCAAAATATGTGTAACAACTGCCGGCGGATTATCCTGCGCCCAGTTCAGGTCACATCCCAATGCCTCGGCTTCGATTTGCAAATCAAAAGCAATCGGAATACCATCGGGTTGATAGCGCCTGATCGCTTCGAGTGTGCCATTGACAATATGATCGGAAGATTTCAGGTATTCATCCGCTGGTACATCAATGAGCGCACCGCCATGACACCCGACAAAGGGCACCCACGGAACACGCTCTGTTTTTTTATTTTTTAATGCATCGAATAGAATTTGCCTGCCCATCTGTACGACTCCTGAAATTTATTTTTACGGAATTGCATTACTATATTATGCCTGAATGAAACCTGGCATTTTCATACTGAGCGAAATCAGAGCGCATTTTAAAAACAGTAAGTTAAAGTTATTATCATTCGACTTCGCCCAGTGCAAAAAAATTTGGGCTTTTCGTTTAAGCACAATATAAATAATTTGATTAAGCTAATATCAACTGAAGGGGAATTAAAATGTTCCCGGCAGTGGTGTGATCCCGCTTGATTTTGCTTCCTGCGTTCATTTGTAGATGCTCCCTCATTTATTGGTTATTTTCATGGTTTAATGAGCCCCTCGGTTCTCATACCGGAGGTTACGAATCATTAAGCGAGGAATGATGTTTGCCAATACAAAGGTCTTGACTTTTACAAAGCGGTTTTGTATATTAATTTTGCCGCATTTAGACCGTGGCGATGCGCACCAGTAGCTCAATGGATAGAGCGTTGGCCTCCGGAGCCAGAGGTTGTGGGTTCGACCCCCACCTGGTGTATCTTTTTGCAAAATAAAAGCCCTGGCAATTTTTTCAGGGCTTTTTTTATGGGGTCAACTTTCAAACCATCTCAATTTTTCTAATTGAAATTCTGTAGTGCATTCAGATTGAAGTCATTAATTTACAATTGGCTCACCCCAATAAAAACTCTTTTTTTAATCCAGGTGTGAATTATTCGTGCTCCAAAGCTGCCCAGAGCTGCTTATCGAATGGTGCAGTTCGCGAGGGACAGTCTTTGCGGTGACAAACCTGGCAGGTTCGAAAATCCTTTTCGGTCGCGAATCGGATGCCGGAAACAGTTTTATTGGGTATCATTAAGCAGGAATCCGTCAAGCGCACCCCAATCGCCTGCTTCACGTTCCCCAGCAGCGCGAATAGCTCCCGCTGCTGCTCGATATGCCACACCGTTGCATCGCCCGAACCGGGACTCATCGTTGCGGTTTTGCCAAGACGAAATTTTTGATCGATATGCTTAGCCAGAAACTTGCTCGCGGAGCCTAACAAAGACGCTTTGATTGTATCCTTCCAGTATTCCTGCAAGAAATCATCTTCCACCGGAATTTTTTCGTCGATTTCATGTCCACAGGTTGCGATAAACGGGAATACGCGCTCAACCGACTCCAGATTTTTCCGGAGCATCCGGCTGGTGAATGTAAAGCCACCGATTTTGATTGTGTCAACTCCTTTCCCGTCAACAAAGCATTCGGCAAACGCGGCTTTGGGTCTGGCGATCTCCTGCGCCTTCCGTAGCATCTCTTGAAATTGTATCGCATCCTCTGTTCCGGGAGCGATTCTGAGTTGTTCCATCAACGTTTCGGATTTAAGGTCAAAAGGTATATCAGCCAGCATATACATCGTTTCACCTGTTTTATGTTCTTTTTTATAATTAAGTTAGCTAATACTTCGATTGAAGTCGGATTTAAATTAAAAACAATGTTTGCTTGAAAAAGCTGCGCCTGTGAATTTATTTAGAATCAAGCCTGACGCGTGGGCATTGATCCGTCGGAATCATCCGCTGCTTTTTGATAAATAGACAGAATTATGGCGTTGAATAGCTTTCTGCCCGAACTCAGGCGCTTGAATTTTTCTGTGTTAATCAATCCACGCAAACCATCATTTTCGATGTAATTTTTGAAATTTTTGTAATGCTCTCCGCCGGCGATCCATTCTATGAGCCGAATCGCAGTTTTGCCCGGGTAAGCTGTTTCGCTATCAGAAACATAATCAACCACTAGCATAATCCCTTTATTTTTCAATATTCTATAGGCTTCACACATCAGGTTTTCCTGAGTTTTCCGATCTTTCTCGTGTATCGCAAAACTCAGGATAGCCACATCGAACATCTCATTTTCAAAACTCATTTTGGTTGCATCTTCGGCATAAAATTTAATCGGGTGATCCCCTTGCTGAGCAACATCCAGCATCGATTCAGAGATGTCGAGGCAATGTAAATTTTTGAATCCGTTTTTTGACAGCAATTTGAGTTGGTTTCCGGTGCCGCAGCAGATGTCGATGATTGCCATATCCTTGAATTCAGAAAGCTCATGCATAACTGCCTTTCGTATCGATTTGATAGCAAAATAAAGAATTGGATCATAGAGTTTGGCGTATATGCTATATTCTTTTTTCATAAACTACCTATCCCATATTTAATGACATCTGCATTGAAAATAACTTGAAACCAATACGATTCATTTTTCATTCAGTTCCATTTATATGCCATGATTCACGGTGCTCTTCCTGCCAGGGCGCTGCTCATCAAGATGAATTTGTTTATTCGCCCCACGCAAGCAGGTCCAAACAAACCGGGCTGAGAGATACGTTCCCGGCTGATGATCGGGCAAAATAAATTTTGTGTGATCAAAATTGATAGGTATAACCATAAATAATTCTTACTATTATCAAAAATTTTTGACTTGACTTTTAATTGCTCATATATTATCTTTAGATGAATAACGTGTAGTACCTAATTTGAAAGCAAGATTGACGCGTAGTGATATCTTGGTGGTGAGATAAAATAACCTGGACATTTTGCTTAAAAATAATTTTGATAAATAGCAACTTAAGATATTTAAATGGGTAACTTATTTTATCCCAATTCCTTATGTTTTCGAAAAAATGATGTTTGAATTGATTATTTGGAGTGTGCAATGATTGGTGTATTTATCAGCCATGCTGAAGAGGATGAAGCGCTGGCGATAGAAATCGCCGATTGCCTGACACCGCTCGGGATTGAAGTCCGACTGAATCACAAGGATCCCTCCGAGGAGTTCAGATCACCGGAGCGAATCGTAAAATCAATTAACTGGGCAGACGCTTTCATCCTGGTATGGACTCAGACGGCATCAGAATCGCATGAAATGATGTTTGAATGGACGAATGCCTTGAATTTACGAAAACCGATTATTCCCTGCCTGTTTGAGGATATCGAATTACCGGATAGTCTGTCACACACAAAACCCATTATTTTTCAAGATAGAGACGCCGGTTTTCGCGTTTTGGAGGAAAGAATCATTAGTATCGATGATCTGCAAACTTCAAAAGCAACTCGTACCAGGAAATCCGTCTTCTCTTATTCCGCTCCACCGGTTGAGAAGGAAGACAGCCGGGATTACGAAGCAGCGAAAGATGTATCCACACAGCCATCGATAGATCACTCCGACTGGGATTTGCTTCCCGAACGCCCCGGTAAAAGCAATAAATCGAAAGATTGGTACAAGATAGGCAGCCTGGTTGCCGGTGCGCTGGTCATTCTGCTGTTGATTGTCATTATTTATATATTACTCTCAAATAATCAGTCCCCAAAAACAATACCGGAAACGCCTGGCATTTTGACAGAGCAAACTTTGACCAGGGAAATTCTCTCGAACCGCATCTTTGATTCGAAGCGCAATTCTGAGGCAAGCGGATATAAAAACCTTTTCCGGATGCGGATCATCCAGAGCGATACAATCGTAGTCGATGATGCGTCTGGTTTGATGTGGCAATACTCAGGTATCTCATTTGAAACCATGACCCTGGCTGAAGCCCGGCTGTATATTCAAGATTTAAATGAACGGGGCATTGCGGGATTCAGGGATTGGCGTCTGCCAACTTTGATGGAAACCATGACATTGGTTGAGGCGACAAAAAACGAATTGGGCATTCACTCTGATTTCAGTTCCGGCGTGTGGCAAGATAAATTATTGACATCCGATAAATCCTCCCGGTCCGGATTTTTCTGGGTCGCCAATTTTGCAGAGGGTTATTGTGAAGAATTAGATGAAGCTGGCAGTGCTTATGTAAAAGCGGTCCGTTCCAATTAATTGCACCCACCCGGGTTGCCAGCCAGCGAACCGCATTTTGTCAGGCGCATTTATGCAACATTTTTCCTTATTCAGGGTAAGCTTTTGCACTTTCGTTATGGCAGAATCAAAGATTCAAACAGGGCATCGAACAACACAATAGTTGATTATCCATTTTAATTAAATAATATCAACGCCTTTTGGCTACATCACATCTCTAATTCAGCATTCCTGATACATCTTAAATCGCGCGGTGAATGGCATCAATTTTGCGAAGGAGCGAGCGTCAATAAGGCGCCACAAATGAAAAGAATTATCCATGAACCAATGAAACTGGGAAATGAAACTTCATTATGCAACGCTTGCTTTTTTTTTGCTATCTCCTTATATTCACCACCTCAGCATTTCCCGGAACAACGGGAACCCTCCACGGAACAGTAAGGGATAGCCTGACGGGCAAAACGATTCCTGGCGTATCGGTTCAGATTCAAAAAACCGATCTCCGAACGCTCACCAATAAAAATGGTGATTTCACTCTCAGCAATCTACCTGCCGGCTCTTACGATTTGAAGCTGGATATGATCGGATATGTCCCGCTTGCGATCCGGGAAGTCCAGATAAACGCCGACTCCTATTCGCACCTGAGCGCCTCAATGGTTTCAGATGTTTTGGAAATAGCGCCGGAAATTATTATTATAGGTGACCAGTCTACACTCCGTGCTGATGTTGCTGCGGGTTTGCAATCCGTCTCAGGCGATGTATTGATGAAAGAACTACCGGTGCAAACGCTGGCTGAGGCGATTGATCTGCAACCTGGCTGCGTTGCCAATCATTTTCGGGGTGGTCGAAGTGATGAGACCAAATACCTTGTTGATGGTTTGCCAGCTCAATCGGAGTTTAACCGGGAATACGCGCTGCCATTATCTCTGAATTCGATTTCCGAAATCAGCATTTATACGGGTGGCTATTCCGCAGAGTATGGTGATGCAATATCAGGCATCGCAAACATTATTACCAGTGAAGCAAATGATAATACCGAAGCGCATTTCAGACTTGCATCGGACAACGTTGGCTTGACAGACCAGTTTGAGAATCTGAATCACCTGGAATTCGGATTAAGTGGTCCTATTGTGCTGGGCTTTGGCGGTCCGATTTACAACTTCAATTATTTAATAGCCGGCGATTTTTTCCTCACTGATACAAAATTCCGTCGCACTGTGGCACAGGCATTCTCTTCACCGGTAGTCAAAAATTCCAGTCTGAATATCAAACTTGCGTTCAATCCAAATCCAAAAATGAAGCTGAGTGTTCAGTCGCTATCATTCGTGCGAGATTGGCAAACGTATCTTTATGAGTGGCGGGACAATCTGGCGGGACTGCCTGAATATCAGTCGCAGCTCAACAGATATTCTGTAGCATTTTCACACAGTATCACATCAAGTTCTTATTATACATTGCAGATCGGCTATTTAACCCACAGCCGCTCGATTTCTGGGGACCAGGCTTTTCAATACGTACCACTCATCCGTCAGATAGATGACCAATTCAATACGCCCATTATCGATGGAAAAATGCAGTACCGCGAAAAATTTGATGAAAGCGATATCATTCTGAAAGCCCATTTCGCCTGCCAGGTAAACGAAATGAATCGATTCAAGATGGGCTTTGAATCGAAACCAATTTCGATTGCAATGGAGAATTCCGGATACGAAGAAATACCGGTTAATGGCAATTTGAGCCTGATAAGTTATAATCGGGTGGCGAACGATATCGACTGCCGCGCGCTTAGAGGTGCAGTTTATGCCGAAAACCGGCTGAGATTCAGAGACATCTGGCTGAATATTGGCGTACGGGTGGAAATGCTCAACGCTAATGCAGATCGTCCGCTCCAAAACTTTGCCATAGCACCTGATACCATCAGCATCAGAGAAAAAAAATCCCGCACAAAGCATCAAATATGCCCGCGGCTCGGTATTTTTTTTCCACTCACCCCTACCGACCAGTTGCTGCTGAGCTACGGCTGGTATGCACAGACAGCGCCGTTATCTTATTTTTGCGCGAATCTTGAACAGTCTTTCGACGGGGCGTACCTGCTTTTTGGCAATCCCGGGCTCGACTTCGAGCGGTCAATCCAGTATGAAATGCAGTATAAAAAGATGCTTTCCCAATCATGCGACATTTATGTATCTTACTTTCAAAAGGAAGCCTACAATCTAATCGGAACCACTGCCCATCTGGTGATCGATCCACCAACGGAAAGCCGACAAATCAGAACCCCAATCGCATATTTCGAATACACAAACAGGGGTCACGCAACCATTTATGGTCTTGAAACACAAGTATCAATACAGTTGCATCCTAATCTGAGCGCCGATGCATCTTATTGTTATACCAACGCCAGCGGTACCGGCTCCCACGCCAAAGAGATGTATTATCGAACGATTTGGGGGTTAAATCAACTCGATAACACCGAATATCCGTTGAATTGGGATCAACGCCACCGTTTCATTCTCAACTGCAACCTGAATCAACCCGAAAAATGGTCGCTGCATATTACGGGGCAATTAGGGAGCCCCCTTCCCTACTCTTCCAGCTATGCAGCGGAACCGAACCAAAATCGACTGCAATGGCATAGTGTATGGTCATTGAAGGCGAGTGTCCATTTCAATTCTACTCACATTCAAATTACGCCATATTTGAATTTCATCAATATTTTTGACAATAAATGCATCATGTTTGCACCCGAAAGCGGTTTGAATGAAAACAACCTGATAGATCCCTCCAATTATTTGCCCGGACGACGTGTGTTGCTTGGTATCCATTGCAATTTCCGATAATCCTGCCAATAAAAAAAAATGATTTGAATTCTCATCAAAGTTGCGAGACCGATTTTTTTTGCACATTACCACCCCGGTTTCAGCATCATGCTCAATTCGGTTCGCTTGAAGGTGTTTTTTTCGGATTGACTCTTCGAAGGGCAGGCTAAAACACGACATCCGTTTTGAAGCGCGTGGATTCCGGCATGAAATAATAAATATTCATTTGCCCTTGCGGAAAAACAAAACCATTTAGCCTCGATCTTGGGGGCTGCGCTGCGGCAACCGGGTAATTATATCGGAATGCCATATTTTTCTTGACTTTTGTCTCACATTTTTATAAATTGAATAAAAAGCCATAACTATTTAAAAAATATATTAAGTGAGGACATAAAATGCCGAAAGATCTAAATCACAACGCAAAATGGATACTTGTCGCCGTTTTAATCATCGCTTTGAGTTGTTCAATTGATAAGCCCAAAGCGCCTTCCTGGGAATTGGATCTCAAAGTGCCTCTAACATCCAAAAGCTACCAGATGTCGGAAATTGCCGACGATTCCGAACATCTCTATGCTGAAGGCAAAGAATTTGGGGTAATCATCGAAGGCGAGTTCGATACCACTTTTGTCGCGGATAATCTGACTATCGAGCCGGTAGAAGAAAAAGCGAGTTTCGAGCTAGGGGTCTTCGAAATCGCTTCAGCCGATACGCAGGTTGATTCTTCGCTGACACTCGACCGATTCTGGGCACCGGCAACTCAATATGTTGGCAGTTCTGTGGCGGTGCCTTCTTTCGCATTCCATCTCGGGCGCGACGACGGCGCTACGTACGAATTCGACGATTTCATTATGATTGCAATTGACTCCGGCGCAGCAGACTTGCGAATTACAAACAATTTCTTGTTTCCGCTCGGATTGCCTCTCATATTGGAATTGAAAGATAGCTATACCGATCAAACCCTGTCAACACTTGAATTTGACGAACCTATCCCCGGTGGCGCAGTAGTTCTCCGGCAATTTGAAATACGGGATAAAGTTTTTTCAAATAAGCTCTATATTCAATTTACCGGACAATCCGCAGGCAGCGATACCTCGAAGATTTTTATGGAAATGAGCGAACGAATTTTAATCCTTGAATTATCCGTATCGAATTTGTTCGCATCGTATGCCAAAGCTCAACTGCCGGAAATCCACTTCGATAAAACCGAAAGCCTGGAATTGACGCATGAAATGATTTTGACAAAAGCAAAATTCCGAACCGGTCGCTTCAAATTGAATGTTAATAACCATCTGCCGCTCGATGCACATTTTGTATTGACATTTCTCGACCTGTTTGATGCTAATGGTCGAAATTATTCGATGAACGTCGACCTGGGCAAACAAAGCAGGGTTGAATACGATGAAATTGACTTGAGCGGCTGGACCCTGCAAACAAATTCAAATCCGATGGATTTGATTCAAACGATGCGCGTCAGGTACCAGGGTTATACTGATAGCACCAAAGCCCAACTCGTTGAAGTATCCAAAAATGATTCGATTTCGGTGGATACCTACCTGAAAGATGTCACCCTGGAATATGTACGCGGCGCAATAAATCGTTTGGAAGTTGAGATGCCGGGTGTTGAGCAGGATATCGACCTGAAATATCGGCTGAGCGGCATCCGCTTGAGAAATGCCTCCCTGCAATTGATTGTGCACAACCGCATCGCCTTCCCGATTGAACTCGACATGACAATGACTGGTTCGCTGGCATCGGGCGATCAGCGAGTTTATACGCTGCGCGAGACTATCGAGCCAGCAAGCTGGATAATAGGACAGGCAACCTCGGTCGAATACATCACACCCCTCACTGTCAATCAAACCCATAGTCAATATAACAGCTTCATGAATTTCATCAACCTCATGCCCGATAAGATCGATATTCAGGGCAAGGTATTTATCGGGCAACTGGGCGTTGAAGGCATGGTCCATCGCGATGATTACATCTTTGGCAATTATAAAGTCAAGGCACCGTTCGAATTGGCATTTGAAGATACGACGATTAATTTCGACACCGTACTGGTGAATATAAATCCAACAGATTACGAGGGTCAAAAGCCCGACAGCATTGATGAGGAACTGGACGCCTCGATCACCGAAGACTTGTCGGATGCCACACTCTGGCTGGCGCTCGAAAACCATTTGCCGGTTGCCGTCGAGGTACTCGTCCGAATGGATACCAGCATGAGCAATGTCTTTGGCGGCGGACCATGCATCGTGGATAAAGCTTTTCAACTAACCGCAGCTTCAACCAATGACAATGGCATCGTGACCAGCACGCTGCAAGATACGATTTCACTGAACCTCACTCGCGATGAATTCGCCTTGTTTAAAAATACGTCTTCTCCGCCGAAAATCAAAACCGTCGTCGTGGGCACTCAATTGCATTTGCCCGGAACTGATGGTAAAACCATTGTTGTGCAGGCGGATGATTACGTCGCGATTCGCGAAAGCTATATCCGATTCAGCTATTTGATTGAAAATGATTGAGTCGTAATTCAGCCTGACAGCCTGGCATTGTAATCCCACAGTTATTTGTTCCCAAACTCCTGTTTTGCAACGCAGGAGCAACTGCAATTCGTGAAAGCAATCAATAACTGGGTTATTACCTGGGATAGCAGGAAGCGACTGCTTTTGATATTTTCGAAAGTTTATTGAGGTGAATCCAAATGATTGAATTGCCCGAAGCTGTAACGATTGCCAGACAACTGAATGAAGCAATTGGTGGCAAACGGGTGATTGGCGCGGATACCGGAAGCAGTTCCCATAAATGGGTATTTTATGCGCCATCCCGGGGTGAGGTGGAAACGGAATTGCCCGGCTGCGTTGTCGATGAAGTAAACGCATCCGGCAGGGCGATCCGGATGGTCATGAAATCAGGGAAGGCACTGGCAGTGGATGATTTCGGGGGACGCGTTCTGTATCATCGTGCGGGGGAGCGGTTGCCGAAAAAATACCATTTGAAGATTGATTTCGAAGACAATTCGTTTATAACGGTTGCGATTCAGGGGTGGGGCTTTATCGCATTGCTAACGGAATCCGAGCGCCGAGAGCGCCTTGGTCATCGCGCAACCGCGATCTCCCCGACGGATGAAAATTTCACATCCGAGTGTTTTGAAAAGCTTCTGATTGAATATGAAGAAAAAGATAAAGAGCCGGTGAAATTATTTTTTACCAATGGCAAAAGCGTCGCCGGCATCGGAAACGGCTATCTTCAGGACATCCTGTTTCGCGCGAAAATCGATCCGAGGAGAAAAGTGGGGGCGATTTCAGATTCCGAGCGCGCATCGCTGTATCAGGCGGTCAAAACGATTATCACGCGGGCGATTGCTGAAAACGGACGAGAATGCGAAAAGGATATCTTCGGCAATCCCGGTGAATATAAACCGCTGATGGACCGGTTCGCCAAAGACAAACCCTGTCCCGTATGTGGCACGCCGATTCAGAAAATAAGCTACCTCGGCGGTTCCTGCTACCTATGCACGACCTGCCAATCCTGAAGATCGGAGTCATGCTTGCCCTCGTAACCGTGGAAACCAATTTCCATGGCTGCCAAAATTCCCCGGGCTATCAAATCATTAGCTCAGCGCGATTTTTTTACCATCTCACAACCGCAGCAATTGAATGCACAGGCGCCCGATTCCTCATCGTGGCATCCACACTCGTCGGCTGGTTTGCCCACATCTATGCATTCCTTGATCACTTGCAATTGCAGCCCGCATTCTTCACAAACATAAATTTCGCCTTTTTTCATCTCATGGCAATTTGGCATGGTGTACCTCCTATCGTTTTGGATGTCTCACTTGATTCGAGAGATTTTCAAAAGGTCGATGTTCAATTCATCTAAATGAGTTGATGAATCTCAAATGCTCTTTGATTTTGAAATGGTATTTTCCTGAACCCTTGAAAATCTTCCCGGGATTGAATCAACAAAATCAAGAATGCCTGTATTGAAGCGATAAAATATGAAATTAAATTCAAATATTCAATAGCAATTTTCACTTTCGGATAATTTCAAACGCCTGCCCCAATCACCCGGAAGTTAACCCAACCGCAAATTCACTGGCTTGCTCGAGCCAGACACTCAATGACTGCTGTTCTTTGAAGCCTTCTTCCGCTACCATAATCCAGCCTTTCATCGATCTGCCGGTGATATCGAACGGCTTGACATGAGGCAATTCAAGCGCCTCCTTTGCCCGCGCTTCGCCCAGGCGCAAAATCAGAAAATCATGCCAGACACCGCAGAATATGTTTCCATGCAAGAAATAGCATATCCCTCCGAACATTTTTTTGTGATGGGTATGGTTCCAATCGGAAATGATCTGCCTGATTCGGTCGTCGATTTCAGTATTGTATGGCAACGTGTACCTCTAAAAATTGTATTAATTCACCACAATTAATTTTTTTGATCTCAGAACATGGATTAACGATATACGATTTGCGAAGGCTTAAATTCGCAAATCATCTTTTTATGTGTATTCGAAGGTTGCTGAACGATTACTAAAAATTCAAATCAAAACGACGAGAGAGCGTTGCTGCTTGTGCATCGCGGGCTCAGTTAGTTTAATTTCCGTTCATTTTAAAGTTATGGAATGAATTGACAAAATCCACTCCAAAGGAAATAAATTTTGTGCCCGTTTATATCCCGACAACGCTTCCTGGTCATTCGTCAGGTGATGCTTTTGACAAATAATCGTCCCAAGATCCGATCACAATCGTCGCTAAAATCTTTTCGATAAAGACAATTTTAAAAATAGCGGTTACTTTAATACAACTGGTCGTTCAGATTAGCGGCTTGAAATAAGTGCCATGCCATAAGGCATCTCGATCTGAATATTTTTCCGATCTTTGAATTCATCGATGCGATTGATCACTGTTTCACCCAGGATATGCACTTTTTCGAAGAGCTCTGAATAATTACCGAAATACTGAATGGCGAGGTATTCCTGGCGGCGACTCACATCACAGGCTTCGACAGCAGCCCAGCTCTTTTCGAGCTTCTGTGTTTCATCCGCGTACCAGGACCAGGGCGACTCGGGAAGATGATCGATGATGAGAATTTCGGGTGCAAGTGTCTGAGCTTTGGCGAGGGCTTCAGCCGGCTGATTCATTTCATGCAGGCAGAACTCAAAGAATGCCACATCGGCGCTCACCGACACTTCATGGAAATCGCCTTCAAAAATTTGAAAACGCTCGGACATTTTGGCTTTTTCTATCGCCAGTTTCAGCTTATCTAACGCGTCGGCGTCGGTATCGACTGCCAGCACGCTGCGTGTTTCTGCTGCATACCCGATCAATTGTCCACCACCGGCGCCAATGTGAATCACCGACTTATTCGAAAAATTATAAAATGCGTCGAGGTTCCGAATAATTGCATTTATATCAGTTGCCATTTTGTGCTTCCTCCCAAAAATTGCGAAGCCTCATTCAATGCTCTCCAAAATGGTTTTGATTTGCGCCCCAGTTTTGAAGCGAAAGCGTCCGTAGTCAACAGCGCCGCCGAATCGTGAGCTGACCGATCGGGCAAAATCCTCGATCCCAATTTCGCAAATGGCAAGACAGAATCCGATACAAAGCCCCTTCCAGGCAGGATCGGAAAAATAGCCATGGTTGCAGGGAAACTGATCGCATTGCCAACACCCATCAATTTTACTTTCACGGCAGCACTGACGCTGATAGCAGTCCGGATCACCACCACCATTCCGGCAATGACGGCATCCCGCAGGGGAATGGATACATGCTGCACAAACAAGCCCGCAATATGCCACGCTTTCTGCGGAATTAATATCTGTCAATTGAGTTTCATTCACATCACGCGCCAGGTTCAGTTGGATTTTAAAAGCCATTTAATTTGAAAAACTTCATCAATCCTGGCAAATCGATCACATGCCCTTCCGGATGCACCTGGAGGCTGACGGCATCCGGGCAATTGAAATCGCGGTAAATCACTTTAATTTCCTGCATTGCCGTTTTAGCGATTGGAACGTAAAATTGGGTTTCAGGTTCCTTAAGACCATTCTGGCACAACAGGGGACGCGGTGCGATCAAGGAGTAGATATCGGCGAAATCAACGAGCTCCCGCAATCCGTCGAATTTCCAGCACATACAGTGGTTTTGTTCCATTTGATCCATCTTTGTGAGAAACCCGGAGCTTACCACGGCGGCAATTCGTTCATCCATTGCCCCGAGCCACATCGCCATCTCTCCCCCGAGTGATAGTCCGGCACAGCCGATTTTCAGCAAATCGACTTGCGGCAACGATTCAAGATAATCGACGCAGCGCATCAAATCCCACAGCCGTTCTCCCATCAGGATGCGTTCCGATTCATATACCTCGTGCTGTCCCACATCGGCGGAAATTGTAATCTTCTTGCTTTCTGCCAATTTCGCTGCAAATCCTTTGTAAATCGATTCCGGTTCGTAAACACTGTAACGATTGTGCCCATGCCCGTGGATGCATACGATTGCCGGATACTGTCGGGTGGAATCGGCAGGCAAGGTGACCACGATTTGCATGCGGCGGTGAGTCGTGGTGTTTATTTCGATTTCTTTCAGAATATAACCATCTCTGGCTTTTGCGGAGAGAACAACCGGCGCCAGCGGAATCCGATCCCTGGTACGAATTAGATCATTGAATTTTAATATATTGAACAGCCTTGTTCGTACCTTGCCCTGCCAGTTTGCCGCCTCCATCTGTGAGCGGGAGGTATATCTCAATTTTCGGTATCCTTCTTTCGCATAAGTATGCTGAGCTAGTATCACTGCGAAAATCAACATATTGCACAAAAGCTTCTGAACGTTTCTGCGCATATTTCCTCCTGGCTTGTTCTTACAGCAGTTCCGATAGCCTTCGCTGTTATTCCATATATCCGGTGATCGGGAATGAAAACGAAGATTTTCGGAAAAGGAATTGGTTAACCCCGTATCCCAAAATACAAAAAGCCGACTCCTATGGACGCAGTAAAGGGAGGCGCCCCATTCCTCACGGCGATGGGAGAGTCGGCTTATTGCCTGACGAAAACCAACGTCAGGCTTTTTAGTGATACCGCATGTTTTATGTTGCTGTGCGTTAATATCAGTCTAAAATAAGTATCGTCAGCCAACTCGGAAACTTGACAAAAAATTCATATTTGCCGCGAAAATTTTCGGAGACGCATCAAGAGTAAAAGCGGAAAGCCAAGATATTTCACCGCCCGCGGGGAACGCTCAGCAAGCTGGCGATCAACAATATGTTCGCGCATCTCGTCGATAACCAAACCCGCTCGCATCGCTGCCATAACATAATCGGAAATTTGATTGGGTACACTGCAAGGACGGATTTTCTGACCGGATACCGGTTCGGTGAATTGCGCCTCAACACCTTTCAACAGCATTGCAGGATGCATCACCGAGATCAGAATGAATCCGTCCGCTACACAAATCCGTTTCATCTCGCTGAATAAGGCGCGCAGATTCGTGATGTGATCGAGCACCAGGCAACAGGTTACTCGGTCAAACATTTCTGATTTAAACGGAAGCGGTTGAGCCAGATCATGTTTGATGAAATATGTCTCATTCGCTTTGATTTTTGCGCGCGCTTTCACCAGCATGCCATCCGAAAAATCGACGCCTATGACTCTCGCCCCGGCTGTTGCCATTCGCAGCGTATGTCGACCGGTTCCGCATCCGAGATCCGCGATCTTCAAACCATGCACATCGCCCAGCATCCGGATAAACTTTTCCTGCTCCAGCAGCACCAGCGGATTGTCTTCCTCATCGTAGATGGTAGACCACCAGTCATACCCCTCATCGGTGGGCATTACCAAATACTCATTGCCGTTGACGAGTTTGGTTTCAAAAGCTGTTGGAATTATACATTTTCCCGGAGTGCTCATAATTGGCTTTCATTTAACTTGTGTTCAAACATCCATTACTCTTTGATCAAGCAGCCTGGAAAGCGTCGCCATGTTGCCCGGACTCCATCCGAAAGCTCTGCGCCAAACCTCATCGCTCTCCATGCATAAATAGACAAACACCTCTTCCGAATACGTGCGAATGATTTCGAGCATCTTTTTGAACATCTCAATCCGGATGTGTTTGAAATAGCGCAACTTGCCATCAATTCCCGGAAAAAACTCCCCGGTTACAATTTTGCTGGCGGGATGCCGCTGCCGAATGATTGAATCGAGGTACGGGGGGTATCGCAATGCCCCCAGACTGATCCAGGCGATTCTGTCGGGAACAATCACGCTGAATAATTTTTCAACGACTGCTCTGTAACCGGTTTCCCAATTATCGGTATAAATCATCGGATCGAAATGGAAACCCAGTCGATACCCCTCTGCCTGGCAACGCCTTGCAGCATGCAAGCGCTCATCGATGGTGGGCGAAAGCGATTCTTCAGTCCGGCTGATGCTCTCCGAATTCAATGACCACGAAATGACAGTTCTTTGGTTGTGCTGCAAATCCAATAAACTGTCAATGAAAACGGATTTGGTTTTCAATTCGATTATGGCATTGTCGTACCTAGCGAAAAATTTTATCAAATGCGCACCGTACCCGGTCAGCGGTTCCAGTGTGAGGCTATCCGTCAATTCTCCGGTTCCGATTCGATAAAAGCGCCGGGGATGCTGTGTCAGCAACTGATGCAGCTCCCGGAAAAGATCGTCGATATTGACGTACACCAGCATCAACGGATTGGTGAAATATCCCTGCAGAATGCAGTACGTGCAATCGAGATCACAATTATTTGCTGTATTCAGAATTTTATAACCGCAACACAGGTGGCGCTGCGTGCCGGGACACGATTTGAAAAAATGCCCTTTCTGACGGGCAAGCAGCAAAATACGCTTGCCTTCTGTGATCGGATCCGGCGTTTGCAAAATTTCATTTACAATTTGATGCGGATCATCTATCACCGCCACAGGGATACCGGGGATATTTTCAAGGATACCGCGTACCATTGGCAACGACTGAATGCTTTGCTCAAGCACGATTTTTCGGGGTTGATAACATTTCATGTTGAGGTGTATTCAGCTTTGACGATCGAGCCGCATTCCAACAGAATGCTGTCGAACATAAGAGTGTATTTCAAAAATGATGATTATTTCACACCTCCGGAGGCGTCTTTGGGTTTGCCTTGCTCTGAGATATCAAGTATTTTCCGGATGGTCCAATATGTCTTGCGATCGATTACCAGCCTCATCGCCGCGGTCGCTTCAAT
This sequence comes from Candidatus Zhuqueibacterota bacterium, assembly GCA_016927835.1. GTDB lineage: Bacteria > Zhuqueibacterota > Zhuqueibacteria > Thermofontimicrobiales > Sulfurfontimicrobiaceae > Sulfurfontimicrobium. The sequence goes on from JAFGMA010000033.1 coordinate 52,922, forward strand.
GATTTGAGCGCCAGTTTTGATCCCTGCAATGGCAACGTGAATCGACGGATGTGCCAGGGTTGCCGCCAGCACCAATTGATAAATTGATACACCGGCTGCCTCTGCCAGCGGTTTCAATTGCTGCACTTTGCCAGCCAACAGCTTGAAGCGATCGGATTGAAAATCCGGATGAAATGCCCTGAAGTCGCTAAAGCTCTCCGAGCCGCTGTATTTTCCGCTCAACAAGCCTTTATGCATCGGGGAATAGACCATCACACCGATATTTTGCGCCTGGCAGTAAGGCAGTATTTCAGCTTCAATTTGCGTATTAAACAGGCTATAGGGTGGCTGCAGTACAGTGTAATTTCCGAAGTGCCGCGCTGCACGCAATTGCTCCACATTAAAATTGCTGACACCGTAATGCCGGATTTTGCCCTGGCTGCGCAGGTTTTCAAGGGTTTCGGTGATCTCCGCCAGTCGTGTGAGTTGATCGTAAAAATGCAGCAGATATAAATCAATATAACCGGTTTTCAAACGTTTCAAAGAGAGATCGCAGCGCTCCAAAATATGTGCTGGCGATAAATCGGGATAGCGCGTTCTATCCGGATTGAAATGATTGAAAACTTTGGTTGCAATGACAATTTCATCTCGCGGCAGAGCCTGTATGGCTTCGCCCAGAACTTCTTCGGCATAGCCATCGCCATACGCCTCGGCTGTATCGTAAAAATTGATCCCCGAATCGTAAGCCGTCCGCATGGCTTTCAACAGGGTTGTTTTCGATTGTTCTCCCCAAAATCGCGGACTGAGCTGCCAGGTTCCAAAGCTCACCGGCGAAACGCTTAAACCGCTTGCTCCCAGAATGACTCTCTCAGGCATGTTACCTCCCTATTCTTCGCAAAATCTGACTCCTGCAAAACACGAACATTTCCCGGCTCGCGGAATTAAAATATCTTCTCCCAACTGACTTGAAATTTACAAAACTAATTGCTTTCACGCAAGTTCTTTTTAAGATATGGGATAAATTCACTTGGTCATTTTGCTCAAAAATAATTTTGATAACCAGCCAGACAGTACGTAGATCATCAGGTTCCCAACAGAATTTTCAGACATCCGTTTTGCAGGTTGAATAATTTTAACTTGATATTTAGTAATATTCTGCTATATTTATAGCCCGCAACCTGTTCGCCTATCATTATTTTTTCGCGGAGCAATTGGAAAATCAGCCGCGAAACATGGAAAGGAGTACCATCATGCAGTATTTATCTCGCGAAATCAAATTGGCAGCGTTTATCGAAACGATTCTTCAGGAAGACATTTCCGACAGGGGTGATGTAACGACGCTTGCCACGATACCCGAAAATTTGCAGGCAACGGCAAAAATAATCGCCAAACAGGATGGATTCATCGCCGGTAACTGGGTTGCCGAAACGGTTTTCAAGAATGTCGAACCAGCTCTCGAATACACCATTTTGAAGGAGGACAGCTCCGGCGTGCGTATCGGTGACATCATCGCCGAAGTCAACGGCTCGGCGCGCGGTATTTTGACTGCTGAACGCACTGCGCTGAATCTGCTGGGCAGGCTGTCCGGCGTGGCAACACTCACCAAAAAATTTACCGACAAAATTGAAGGCACCGGCGCAAAAGTACTGGATACGCGGAAAACAACACCCGGCTTGCGCCTGTTCGAAAAATATGCCGTCAAAGTGGGCGGAGGTGAAAATCACCGTTTCGGATTGTCGGATATGATTCTCATCAAAGAAAATCACATCGCAGCCGCCGGCGGTATCCGTACGGCTGTGGAAAAATGCCGGGAGTACATGACTGACCATAAGCTTGCACTCGCAATCGAAGTAGAAACGACCAATCTGGATGAAGTACGAATTGCATTGGAAATGCAGATCGAGCGCATCATGCTCGATAATATGTCAACCGAAGAGGTTGCGAACGCCGTGAAACTCGTGCAAGGCAAAGCAGAACTGGAAGTGTCCGGGGGAATCACTCTTGAAAATATTTACGACTATGCGCAAGCGGGAGTTGATTATATTTCGGTTGGCGCATTGACTCACTCCGCTCCCATCCTCGATATCTCCCTGCTTTTGGAGCCGCTCCCAGCCTGACGCTTTTTCCCGCTAATAATTCAGGCAGCGCGATTAACCCGGTTTCAAAAAAAATTGTGACGAAAGGAAAAAAAAGTATGCGAATGAGCCGCTTATTTTCTCAAACGCTGAGAAAAGCGCCAGCCGGTGCTGAAGTTGCCAGCCATGAATTGCTCTTGCGAGCCGGATTCATACGCCAATTGGCAACCGGAATTTTCAGCATGCTGCCGCTGGCACGACGTTCACTGACCAAAATTGAAAATATCATCCGCGAGGAGATGAATGCTATCGGCGGGCAGGAGATCACCATGCCGGTCGTTAATCCTGCGGAAATCTGGCAGAAAACTGGTCGCTGGTACCAGATCGGTTCGGAAATGGGAAGATTCAAAGATAAAGCCGGTCGTGATATGGTACTGGCGATGACGCACGAAGAGGTTGTCGCTGACCTAGTGCGCAACGAAATCCAATCATATCGCCAGTTGCCCGCACTTTTGTACCATATTCAGACCAAATGGCGCGATGATCCGCGTCCCCGCGCCGGCTTGATTCGAGTGCGGGAATTCACCATGAAAGACAGCTACAGCCTGGATGCCGACTGGGATGGTCTGGACCGGCAGTATCGCGCCCATTACCAGGCATATTTCAATATTTTCAACCGCTGCAAATTGCCGGTGATCGCGGTGAAGTCTGATGTGGGGATGATGGGCGGTCAACTGGCGCATGAATTCATGTACCTGACACCCATCGGCGAGGACACATTGATCCTCTGCGATGCCTGCTCCTATGCCGCGAATCGCCAGATTGCCCGGTTTCGAAAGCCGGCGCCGGCATCGGAGGCGCCCCGGGCATTGGAGAAAGTTGCCACACCGCAAATGAAAACCATCGAAGAGGTTGCCGGATTTTTAAACGTTGCGCCTTCGAAAACTGCCAAAGCGGTCTTCATGATCGCTTCGATCCCTGAAAATGAGACAACTGTCGACCGATTCGTGTTCGCGATCGTGCGTGGCGATATGGAAGTCAATGAAACCAAATTGGCGAATGCACTGAAAGCCACTGAACTGCGCCCTGCAACTGAAGACGAGATTTGCGCAACTGGTGCTGTTCCGGGCTATGCCTCACCCATGGGACTGAAAAATGTGCTTATCGTGATCGATGACTTGATCCCCGATTCACCGAACCTGGTGAGTGGCGCGAATGCTGAAGGCTATCATTTTAAAAATGTCAATTACGGACGCGATTTTCAGGCGGCAATTGTGGCAGACATCGCGGCGGCACGTGATGGTGATAAATGTCCCGAATGTGGTGCGCCGATGCGAGCCGTGCGCGGAATCGAGGTGGGAAATATTTTCAAGCTGGGTACGCGCTACAGCGATGCCTTCGGCTGCACATTTTTGGATCATGAGGGTAATGAAAAGCCTGTCATTATGGGATCTTATGGCATTGGCAGCGGCAGGCTGCTGGCATCCATCGCCGAAAGGCATCATGATGAATACGGACTCATTTTACCGATTACGGTGGCGCCTTTTCAGGTTCATCTGGTGATGTTGAACAGATCCGGCGAAGAAAACGAGATCGCGCGCCATGCAAACCTGCTGTATGAGCGAATGCAACATGCCGGCATCGAGGTACTGTTCGACGATCGCCCCGAAAGTCCCGGCGTGAAATTCAATGACGCTGATTTGATCGGGGTGCCGCTTCGGGTAACGATTGGCAAACGATTTTTGCAGACTGGAAACGTCGAAGTCAAGCGACGAGATGCCAGGGAGAGCACTAACATTGCGTTCGATGAAGCCGTGACGGCACTTGAATCGGAAATCCGCAAACTCAAATCAGAGATCGATAGCCGCATCGCAGAGGTGACAATGTGATTGGATTCTTGTGGCAACCTATTCCAAAAGCCGGATTTGCAGATGGGTCAGACTTCCGCGCGGATTTTGGCAGGAGAACCCAGGCGCAACAAAAATCACACTTGCCTCTAAAATCGTAAATCTTCAATATTAATTCTGAGACAAAAGCAGGCAATAGAAAAGTGGCAGCGAACTACAAAAAATCTAGTCAATCCGGCTTTTAACGTAAAAGGCAAATTGATTTTGCCGGAACCATTCGGACTGCTCAGGCTGATGGTCACCCTCGCCGTGGTCAGGATGCTGTCCTCAGGCGTATACGTGTTCATGAGTTGTGTGCTGAAATATGTGGTGCCGAATCCATAATTGCTTTCGTCGGGCATCAATTCGGAATCAGAAAGCTCCCCTTCAGTGGTTGAAACTGACAAGCTGGATCCGGCTGCTACCGGATTTCCATGAATATCGAACAAACGAATTTCGATATTTGCGGATTCTCCCGCGTCCAGAACCGTTTTATCAGGAATCGCGGTAAAAGTGTGAATTCCCCGGCTGAAGATGACCCTGTTCTCAGCCCAGACTTTCACATCATTATTATTTTGATCTTTGCCCCAGGCATACGCCACAATCACTGCCATGCCATCATTTCAGGGTTGCCGAATTCGCTGCGGGCGATTGCACATCGGTCAACCAAATGCTCCCGATTTTCTGGGTTTGACGGATCGTTCTTTGCAAAAACGAACTCCATGTCTGGGTGCCGCAGACCATGGAATCGAGCACACCGAATGTATTCAGAAAATAGGTCAACCGGGCGCTTGCTTCATCAACTCGCGTCTGAATTTCGTTCAGAGCGGCAAGCTCAATTTGTCTTTGTTGAAGCGCAATTTTCAGCATATTCTGCTGTTTATTCTGTTTGACAATTTTTTGCGTCGTGAAAAAGGTGATGAGCGGAATCATAATCAATAGAAGCCAAACGATCGATCCCAGTTTGAAAACTTTCTGACCTTCCTTGATCTCAAACGGCGTCATATCAACCGAATACAGCATTTCGTTCGAATCATCGAACGCGCTCCAGGCGGTTCCCAACGCGACTGAGACTTCAGGCAGGGCATCGAGTTGCGCTCGGTCAATTCCTTCGACACTTAAATTTTTGAGCTTCAATCGCTCAATCGTCGCATCTTCGCCAAATGATTCAACGAGTACAGCCGCAACCTCGGATCGACTCGCCTCACCGGTCAGGATCAAATTATTGATTTTCGGCAAATTCATATCATCCTGTTCGAGGAGTAACCGGCTGCGAAGTGTGTTTGCCAGAACCGAAATCGACTCTCCGAAGGAGTCGGTGCCTTCGCCGATGATGGGCGAAATATGATCGAGTTCATTGCCCCGCATGAAAATCAACCTGCTGAAGTCGTTACCGGCATAGACGATGACGCTGATGTCATTCTCCTGAAACACGTAGTTCGCTTTAACCAGGTTAACGAGCGATATCTCAACGCTGCTGATCGAAATATTTGGAAGGCGTCTTCCGAGGTTCTCGCTGATAGTTTCGATCAGATGGAGCATACTTATCTCTGTTTCACGGACGATTGCCAATATCTTCCCATTGGCGATTTTCAGGATAAATACCGATTCCGGATTGATAATTTGATTTTCCGGTTTCTGCCTGGATAATTCATCGATGATGCGCAGCTTGAGCTTTTTTCCGGTCAATCCCCAATCCGAATCGAAATAGGAATAATAGATGTGGGGTTCCGCCATGCAAATCGCAAGTTGTATTTTTTTCTTGGCGTACGGACTCAGGGCATCCAGAAGGATGGCGGCGTTGTCCTGATCTGCCCGCTCCTTTTCGGTATAAATCGCATCGGAACTCATGGATTTTTCATTCGCCGCTGCTGTGGTTGATTCTGGTTCTGCTCTCTGCTGTGGATTGGGAAGTGAATCGTTTTGCAGCAGATCGATTTCCGAAAGCATATCCGGGACATGTTCACCATCTCGAATTGCATCATTCCTGGCAGGATAATCCGGGGAATCGATTTGCACCGAGTCGGAATTTTCGGATGACGCCGGAGTTGCCTCGCTGTTTTCGGAATCGAGTTGCCCCATATCGGAAGTCAAGTCGATGAGAATCGGATCCTGGGAGGAATCAGTCGCGGTATCGGGCAACAATTCATTTTGCGTCGGCGCAGGTTCAATCGCATAGGCAAGGATGCAGCTTTTTGCATCGATAAGGCGGAATCGATCTTTGTGTTTCGAAAGGTATGCAACGCGCAAGTATCTCCCGTCGGGGTAGAGCCCGATAATGAGTTTTCCTGAATATTTCACCTTATTTACCATCTGCATGTACCGTTTCATTTATTTGGGATTAAGTATTTGCTGCATACGGCGCTTGTTATTGGCATAATTAAAAGCGGATTCGAGCGAAATTTTCCGTTCGAGATATAGCTGTTTTAAATCCTGCTCCATAGTCGTCATCCCGTACGGCGAGCCTTCGCTTATCATCTGATAAATTTCCCCGGTATTGTTGTTTTTGATGGCTGCCTTTATCGAGGGGATCATAAGCATAACTTCTTTCGCCAATACGCGTTTGCCATCGAGGCTCGGTATCAGTTTTTGCGAAATCACACAGCGCAGGATATCAGCGAGACGCAGACGCACGCGCTCCTGATCGCCCGGCACGACCTCGCCGATGATTCGATCGATGCTTTCAACCGCTGAAGAGGTATGCAGCGTTGAAAACACTTTATGACCGCTGTCAGCGACTTCCAGTGCGGCGAAAATGGTATCGGGATCGCGCATTTCACCGATAATGATGATATCCGGATCCTGGCGCAGCGCTTCGATAGTGCCCTGCTTGAACGAGAGCGTATCGCGTCCCACTTCGCGATGGCGGATAAGGCAGCTCTTCGATTCATGGACAAATTCCACCGGTGAAGCGATGATGATGATATGCGATTCGGTAGTGCGATTATTCAAATCGACGATCGCATCGAGTGTGCTGCTTTTGCCGGAGCCTGTAATGCCCGTAATCAAAACCAAGCCCTCTTTGGTGTGGACCAGGCTGAAAACACGGGTTACGCTTGCCTGAAACTTGAAGCTATCATACGGGCGCACCTGTGCGTTGATGGAACGTATGTTTAGCGCCAGCGATTCGAGATCGAAATAGACGTCAGCACGATAGCGACAAGTTTGACCATCGCTGCTTACGGATGTATGCGAAAAATCATGATTTCGATTGACATACAAGCGTTCGCGTTCGGTGTGCATCAGCAGATTTTGAATGAGTATATCGCTTTCCTCGATCTCATAGCTGCCGAATTCGGGGACAGGCTTTTTGATGCCATGGATTCTCAGCCGCACCTGCCGCCTCGATGCCCATCCACCCATATCAATATCCGATGCTTCGAGTTGGCGCATATTTGTCAAAAAATGATTGACCAGGTTTTTTAACAGCATTTTTTGGTTTTCTGGCAGCTTCTCGATGATGTCCTTACCGATAAAAAGCTGTTTTTCGATGCCGATCAATGAGGAAGGAATTTTGTTGGTAAGCGTTTTCAAAACCGCTTTTGCATCGTTGATAAGTTGACGATCCATTGCCATAATATTTCAACCTTCCTGTTGAACGAAACGTTAGCCCGGTGGAACAATGAATTGGAAATCCTGTTTTCCCAATCGCTCTAAACTGCTGCTATTATTCCCACCATGAAAGAAGTCGCAATCTTGGCGTTCCTGAGAGCGGTCCAGGAAAAAATGGTGGAGAATTTTCGTTGAAGCGGTCGTCGTGTTTATACTTTTTCATAAAGCTCTGAAACATTTTGGCGTTTCCCCGGGTATTTTGATAAATGCTGCCGTAGTAATTAAATATGCCCGATTTGTCCATAACGACTGCTGACATCGATCCATTTATCGCCATTAATGCCCCTTGCAGATACCAATTGGTTTTTACAGTATTGTCGAAGATGATGTCGTTCCAGGCAACGATCCCGATAAAGTCATCTGAATTCGGATTTGTTTCGGGATTATCTGAATATTGTATCGCCTCTTTGAAAATGACGTTGCTGCCGGAACCGACGGTGATGCCAGTCATAGAGGTGTTTACGCTTCCCCCCTGAATTTCGACGGGACCTGCCGAATAGATAGCACCATTGGAAGTCAAGGAAGACAGCGCAATTCCCGGATCGGGGTGGAGTGCAATACCATTTTGATAGACAATGACATTTCCGGTGGATTTAAATTCGAGTTTCATCGTATCTTCAGGTGCAGGAAATACATATCCTCCTGACGCTGCTGCGTTGATTAGTCTATTCATATTATCAACTTCTGGCAGATAGACGCCTACTTCATAGCCTCCTAAAAATTGCGTTTTAGAGGTTTTAGGATTCCCGCTAATATTTTTACCGGCACTGACTTTGCCATAAAAAACAATTGAGCTGTTATTCTTATGATTCAACACACCATTCGTATGAAGCTGTCCCCATACCGTATCTCCATTTGTCCATGCCAGACCATTTTCGTGAGCCGTATACAAAGTATATTGAAGTAACAGACTTTCGCCTGACGATGTATATCCGAAATATGCGATAACCGTATCTCTTACATCAATATATCTGCCGATCGAAAAAACTTCAAGGGTATCGGTTTCATTTCCGAATTCAATAGTCAACCATCCGCCCTGAAAGGCAACGGTGAATTCATGTCGCCAGCTAGAATCACTGTAAATCTTGGCTGCAATAATATTCATTCCGCTCACTGCAATTTCCCTGGCGATTACTTTGGAGTAATATTCAGCGTAATTATCCAATGAGCGAGTAGTAACATTCCCCATGTTGGATTGATATATTGAGAAAATATATGCAAATCCCAAAATCATGATTAATGAGGCTTTTCCTCCCATAGTTACCTCCGCAGGTTTCTGGATACAAGGCGTGTTTGCTGCCAATAGGCGATGCGACATTCCTCTTTATCGGGATTTGGATCAGAACCGTAGACCGATTGGCTTTCGACTTTAAGTGTTATGCGGATCATTTTGATAGCGACAAAATTTGACGGATTCGATATATCGACCGATTTCCCATCCTGGTCCAAATACGCGAAATTAAAAATCGAAATACTCCCAACCCTGAATCCACTTGTGGGGGAACCATTCACTTTCCGGTATAAGAATCTGTCGTCAGGGTTTGGCGTATGCGCCAGTTCTGATACCGTGCCGACATAATATTCAACTGTATCAATACCTCCGTCATTGTTAATGTCACTCCTGAATTCAAGATTTGTGGAATCCGCTTCGAGTACCACCTGTTCCCACTCGGGGATGCCAAATCCCATTTTCTTCAAGTCGTGCTCGATTGTCCGCGTCGTCGCTGTGAGGTTTTGCTGAACAATTAAATCATCGTTATACGAAAAATTGTGCTAGGTCACCGCATCCATCATCAACAGCGTCATACACAACAACATTCCGCCGATCATCATTGATCCGATTATATCTAAGAGTGATCCCATAGTTACAGTCTCGATTGTTAATTGTAATACCAATATCCGTGTATATAGCTCAGACTCAGCGAATCACTATTAAAGGTATTTTTGATAGTCACTGTCAGCTTTTTATAGTAGGTTCGACTGAATCCCCAGGTGAAATCCGGGAAAATCGGAATAGCATAATTGACTTTGCAGGAAATTTGATAGATATTTTGCGCTGTCGTTTCGGCTTTCGCATAGTTATGAAAATCGTCGAAATCGTCGAATGATGCGAAATCTGTTTCTCCCAAATCAGCGCCCAGATCATCGGGCAATGTGAAATCGCTCCATTTTTTATCGAGAACGGTTGAATCCCAACTCACCTCATCGAATGGAAGTTGAGACGCTTCTTCGATTAGCGAAGAAGCCAGCGCGATCGCTTCCAGACCGAACCGTGTTTGGTTTAATAAGTCATTGCTTTCTGTGAGCGACCGATTTATATTCAATATGATAATCGATAACAGAATCAACGCGCCAATAGTCAGCAGTGTTTGTCCTGTATTCATTCTAACACCTCAATAAGGCACATCGGAAACAACAGAAAATCGTTATATTTCAATCAGCTTCCTCGATATAAATCCTCCTTGTGTAGCGATTTATAAATTCATCCTGTTCTTCAAATCGGACTCGTTTCAATCTTCCGTTGTGATGCAAGCAATTTCTTCGAGTGTTGAAATGCCCTGTTTGATGCGTTCGCGTCCGGCAGCGCGAAGATTGATCATGCCCTCTTTGATCGCTTGCTCGCGGATAGCTTCCTCGTCGATTTCTCGACCGGTCTTAAAAATCAACTTTCTGATAGCCTTTGAAAAATAGAGTGCCTCATGGATCGCCGCCCGACCTTTGTAGCCGCCATGACAATGTTCGCAGCCGACGGCTTTGTAGAACGTGATTTCTGCAATTTCCTGTTCGGTGAACCCGAGATTCAGCGGGATCGCCGGATCAATTTCGTCTATCGGTTGTTTGCATTTTTCGCATAATTTTCGAATCAACCGTTGGGCGATGATGATATTTATGGCATAAGAGATGAGGAACGTTTCCAAACCCATTTTATACAGCCGCGACACCGCACTGGGCGCGTCATTGGTATGCAGGGTTGAAAATGTCACATGACCGGTATTCGCGAGCTTGATACCTGTTTCCGCGGTTTCCCTGTCGCGAATTTCCCCGACCATCACAACATCGGGATCATGCCGGAGAATCGCCCGCAACGCTTGTTCGAAGTTCATCTTGGCTCCGATTTTAAGCTGGCGTGCGCCGGAAATAATATATTCAACCGGATCTTCAACCGTCAGTACATTCACCTCCGGCTTAATCACATGATTCAGCGCCGCCATCAGCGTGGTAGATTTGCCGCTGCCCGTTGGTCCGGTGACGATCACCATCCCCTGGGGTTTTGATATGGCTTTGATAAACGCCTCTTTCGCCGTACCCTGGAAGCCCAGTTTGTCCAAATCGGTGATCACTTTTCTGTCATCCAGAATTCTGATGACGATGCTCTCCAATTTGTATTGATATTCGCGAGCGACAATCGGAAGAACCGATACCCGAAAGCGAATCATGTGACCGTCAACTTTTCGCTGAATGAATCCATCCTGGGCAGTCTGGCGCTCAAATCGATCGACATTTTTTGATCGATCTTTTACAACGACTGCGATGGCTTCGGGGCGGATGCCGTCATGTACATGCCACAATTGGAGCTTTCCATCAACCCGAATGAAGATTTCAGTCATTTTCGAATCTTTGGGGATGACGTGAATATCGCTTGCGCCTCGCCGAACGGCTTCAATCAACATCCCTTCAACCAGGTTTACCAGCACGCTTTTATTGATTTCCGCTTCAATGGCTGCTTCGTCCAGGCTTTCTTCCTCGAAATCATCTTCTGAAATTTCCGCCTGGGATTCTTCCAGCGTTTTCAGAAATTCGTTTTCCAGCGGAAATGCCAGATCGAGTAAATATTGCACTTCTTTGTAGCGCACATAAAATACCTCGTAGCGCTTGGCTCCGATAGCCCTGGCAATAGCCGGGATGTTGCGGTTTGCCGGATCAGCAGAAATGATGATAATTTTATAAGGTCTTTGCTTATCGTAATGCAAAACAAGAATTTTCTCGCTTTTCATTATATCCTGAAGCGATTCGGGCAGCGGCTCAAACATTTTGCGCACAAAATCAATTCATCCCTTATTGATATTCTCATGCACCAGGGAGATTTTTTTGAATCCGTAAAGATCAGCCACTTCGCTGAAAACGCTATCGTGATCGATATTGAAATCGCTTACCAGAATCTGAGCCAGGCTCCGTTTCTTGGTTGTATCTTCCTGCTCCTTCAATCTCAACGCGCGTTTTAGCGTATCCTCGCTGATGATATTTTTCTTCAGCAGCGATTGCCCAAGCTTGTCTTTTTCTAAATTCATTTCTTCCGGAAGCAATTCAGCCATTTCAAGAATCCTTATATGATTGCTGTCACTCAACCAATCACCCGGTACTTTTGCGTTGCACAAGCGCGCTGGCGAGTGATTGTCAATGTTTATTTCATTATTTTTAAATAGATCCAAACCGGTCAGTTTTGGCTCACCTGGCTTTTCTTCAGCATTTTTCATATCCGACACGATCAGGCGCACTTCTCAAATTCTTTTTGAATTCTGCCCTTCGTTCCAGAAATTTGGCAGTGCTTTCATAAATATCTGCCATATTCCCGCTTTTGGAAGCCAGCCCGAGCATTTGCGCAGTGAATTTCCCGAGGTACTTTTCCTGGCGCTTGAATGCATCTTCGCTGTCTTTGCCCTGGCGCAGATCGTTATTTATTTCTTTGAGAACTTCACGAAGGGTTGGATTTTCGACGTCTTCTATCAGAAGCTGCAAAACTTCGCTATATGGCAGCTTTTCTCTCACCAAATCAGCACTTACGCGGACGAATGTTACGATATCAGTTTGAGGTGGCTTTAGCTTTAAATCAAAAAGCTTTGGCTGTACGCTTATTACTTTATAGCCCAGTTTTACCAGTGCCTGCCTGACTTCTTCTTTGGTAAAGGCTTTTTGTTCGCCTGAAGTCGGTTTATCGGTTCCTTTCTGAATTTTATAGACAAAGGTTTTCCGCTTCAGAATTCTGGTAATTCGGACTTTGTGATGTTTAGCCAGTTGCTGTGCTTTTTTGCGGGCTTCATTCTGCGAAATCGCTGAAATAATACCCTGAACCGGCTTCCAGGTTAACGTGATTCCTTCAAATCTAAAATCGGGCATCCTGGTGTGATTTCAATTTAATCCTGATGAGAACGATAAAAAATGCTTATACCTGGTGCATGGCTTATTGTACAATTTCCTGTCGGCTGGGATATTCAATGTGGTGAGCCAGTCTTTTGACCGCTCACCACACATCATTTTTTAATGCGATATTTGATTTTTGAGATTTCATTTTGACAATTAACCTCAATTCTCTACGGGTAAGCCACCGACGAAGTGGCATTCATTAACGCATTACAGCCGCTCGTAGTCAATTCACAGGTGTTGAAGAAACTGTGACCGATGTGGCGGTTACAGTAGCGTACTATTTGATCGGATAACTGCTGCTGGTTCCCATTTCGGTACCCCATCCGACGATATAAATCGTTGTGGCTGATGCACTTATAGAGGTTGCGCCAGTCGCACCGGCTGCATCTGCTGCAATCCCTTCAACCGAGGTTAACAAGCGATATGTACCATTTGCATTACTTTGTTCCCCGGTGCTCAATGAAAAACCATTGAAATCCTGACCACCGCCTCCCATGGCGGTCGGTGTACGATAAAACCGTTGAGCTTTAGCGCCCAGGTTCACAAGGTCGCTGGCTAATTGCTGTCGATTGGCATCGACGGCACTGCTTTGAAATTGGGTAATGCCTACTGCGATAGCGATACCTACGATCACAACACCCAATACGATGAGCAAAAGTTGCTGTTGTCCCATTATAAATCTCCTTTAGTTGTTAGGTAAATGAATAATAATGTCAAAATCCTGAGTGATAGTATCGACAATTATTTTCCTAACTTTATTATCGGCAACCAATACCTTAACTTTATTTGAATCATTTAATTTTTTTATTTCTTTTTAGATAAACTGTCGCAATATTTAATTCGATGGAGTGATTTGTTGTTGACAAATAGTAGCTGAACAAAGGGTCCTTATTTCTTCACCATGAGCAGAGTCGAAAGTTGATAAGTCCCTGTTAATACGTTATGCTCTGACTCGGCTCAGCATGAAAATATTTGTTTTCGTTCAAGCACTGAATATGGATTGCTTAAAATGGGGCTCTTCGTGATGAAGACTGATTGGATTTATCTTATTGCTTATTGATATTTTAGCAGTTACCTACGCTTTGCTGGCGGTGCATGATTAGAATATTTATGCAGCCTCGCGCCGGAAAAATAGCTGAAAAGGAAATTGGGATAAAAGGATTTCCGGCTTATGCACCAACGCGACAGGATGAATTTCAGCCCTTTGAAAAAATGATTTGATTTTCTAATAAAAAATATGTATTCAGGTTAACACGCTTATCTAATATTCGGTTGAGTCTTTTTGCCATACAAAAATATGGAGGGGACATGCATCTCGAACGCTGTTTCTCTGCTCTTAAGCTTTATTTGCCGTTGCTCGCAATCACTATTTCGTGTCTGTCCGAGAACTACCTTTGAGCTGTCATTGCGAGGCGTTTTTTGCCGAAGCAATCTTTTCAGTGCTTTACCTCATGGGATTGCTTCGCTGCACTCCGTTTCGCTCGCAATGACATGAAAGTTCAATTTGTGCCCGTGCAAAGTATACACAGGATATCGCAGTCGATAAAGAAGGGGATGGCGAAGGGGATATTGAAATCCGGTTGAAATATGGTTATATGCGATATTCGTTTGAAAAACTGAGCTTTATCACAAATGGCTTTATTGAATTCGGATTGGTGCACCGTCCCTGGCTTGATTTCGAGCAAAATATTAACAGGTACCGCGTTCAGGGCACAATGTTTCTCGAAAGGGTTGGAATCTTGAAATCCGCTGATTATGGTCTCACGTTCAGCGGCTTGCTGGGCGGAAAGATGGATGACACATTCATCACAAACGTCAGCGGAAATAATCCGGGCAGATATGGCAGTTTTGCTTTCGGCATATACAACGGTGGCGGTTATGAAGCGATCGAAAAAAATAATAACAAGATAGTCGAATCAAGACTAACCGTACGTCCATTTCCGGTTTTTTTTCCCGGCATGCAAGTAAGCTGGATTGCAGCCTGTGGAAAAGGCAACGCTAAAACATCCCCTGATTTATCGGTTAATTCAGGATTCATATCGCTAGAACACGAACGGATTATTCTAACGGGATTTTATTATTGGGGCACAGGCAACCTCGAAGGCAGCGCAGTGGATAACATCGGGAATTCTTACAAACAGAACGGCTATTCTGTTTTCGGTGAATTGAAATTGTTTTTCAACAAAAGATTGAGAGCAATGGCGCGCTTTGATACCATCGATGATGAATTTCACGCAGGCGATTGGTTCAAAAGAGATTTTATCGGCGGCTTATCATTTTATTTTTACCAGAATTCCAAAATTGTAGTCGCGTACGATCGAATGATTCGCAATGGGTCGGTTCAAGAAGAATCGTCCCTGTTTGAAATTGCTGTTGATCTATTATATTGAAAATAGCCGTTCCATCCATCGCAGGCAAACCGCGGATCATCCGGTATGGCAAATATAATGAAAGTTATAAACTTTGGCAGTACACACTACCCTGACTGATGCAGGCTGCCAATCGGGAGCCTCGCGCCCGGAAAATTTTTATTGTACAAAGAAGGAGAACCTGAAATGGACACTCCGATTTTATTCGAAACAGATGTGCTGGTTGCGGGCGGTGGCGCCGCCGGAATTTGTGCCGCTATTGCCGCCGCGCGCAACGGAGCCAAAACAGCACTCGTCGAACGCTGGCCTATCCTGGGAGGACAATCAACATTGGCGCGCGTCAATATGTGGCATACGTCCGATGGCAAGCGTGAAGTCATTTTCGGTCTGACACAGGAATTTGTCCAGCGGCTCGAACGCTATGACGCGGTGGAACGGCTGCCCGACTTTCCGCATACACATGAAACCTATGAATTCCACCCGGACCTGCTTGCGCTGGTGTATGAGGAAATGGTACGCGAATCGAACATCCGCTGCTTATGCAGCACGCCCTGCGTCGATGTGGTACGCGCAAACCGCAGGATTCAAGCGGTTATCGTGGGCACAAAATTGGGATTACGTGCAATTAAAGCCAACATTTTCATTGATGCTACGGGCGACGGGGACATCGGCGCGTTTGCCGGTTGCCAAACCCGGACTGGCAGGGAGAGCGATAGTCGCTGCCAGGGGATGACACTTACAGCCGCGTTCAAAGGGCTAAACCGCAGCAAACGCGCTGAAATCGAAGCCGACCATCACGATTTATTGCAGAAGATGCGGGAACGCGCGATCAAGGCTGAATTACCGGCTTTCGGTCCGCACTGGTTCGGGGGCGACTTCATCTGGC
>JAFGMA010000034.1 GCA_016927835.1 Candidatus Zhuqueibacterota bacterium
TCTCAGCCGTTTTATTAGGGGATTGCTTCGGCAAAAAACGCCTCGCAATGACAATTTTTCGAGTTTTCGGACGGACACTATTTAGCATCCATAAGTTTGACTTGACATTTTATGCCTACTTGCTTATATTTGAATTCAAGATGTGGGATAAAATAACTTGGACATTTTGGTTTTAAAAAAACATTTGATAATTAGCCACCTAAGAAATTTAAATAGGTAACTTATTTCATCCCACCTTCTGAATGAAATCATTGCTCTTATAAACAGGTGCACACGATGGCTTCATAATTGTATGACAATCGGTATTCCCTGAATGCAGCGCCTGGCTAACTCCCACACGACATATCAAAAAATGAAAACAAAAATCGCTATTTTAGCAAGCCTCGCCACACTTTTGGCGCTATCCGGAAAACAACTGCCACTACCGAATGATTCAATCTCCAGGAGCACGCTCATGGTTCAATCTGTATTAGTCGACTCGCATTATAAGCAAACCCGGGGTTACATTCACCCGGATTTAGAAAAATTGGCTCTTAGCAATCCAACGCATCTTACGGCACGCAACGCCTACGTCTCCATGCAGGTGCTCATTAAACCGGATAATGCGGCACTACTGGCGACATCGAAAGAGAATTTGCTGCATTGGTCGGGTCACACGCATCGTATCCGATTGGAAGCAGAAATCGATGGCGGCATCCAAATCCAGCCGCTGCTCGTTGGGCTGGTGCGCGATGATGATCACGTGGAGAAGGCGGATCCGCTCGTACGCTCGGATAATACCTGGATTGATCAAGATGAAGTTCAATCGGTCTGGCTGCGAATCTTCATCCCGCCGAATACTGCGCCGGGGATTCACGATGGCATGGTTCGCATTTTCAAGCAATACGGATTCAACGACGAAACGCTGATTGAATCCCATCCGTTTCGGATTGATGTCCGCGAAACCATTCTTCCCGAACCAAAAGATTGGTCATTTTACCTTGATTTATGGCAGCATGCATCTGCTGTTGCGCGCTGGCACCAGGTGCGCCTGTGGAGTGATGAACATTTCGAACTCCTGGACAATTACCTGACGAGCCTCGCGGCGCTGGGGCAGAAAGCCGTCACCGTAATCGCCGGTGAAATACCCTGGTCCGGACAACGCTGCTTCCGTGACAGGTATTACCCAACCAATCTGTTCGAACATTCCATGGTGCGGCTTATTCGGGAGAAGGACGGCAACTGGCGACTGGATACCTCGCCGATGGATCGGTACATCGAACTCGCTTTCTCAAAATGCATTGATAGTGAAATTGAGGTTTTCGGATTGCTGAATATCTGGCAGGACACTTATTACGGCTTTGAAAAGGTGATCCCCGACGGACTGGACGCATGGCGGATCCGATATCTGGATGAAAGCGATGGCTGCATGAAATACATTCGCAACAATGAAGATTTTTCGCACTACCTGCGCCTGCTCCATGCGCATTTCAAATCGAAAGGCTGGCTGGATAAAGTGCGCATTGCCGCCGATGAGCCGCACGAAGATTCGGGATTTTCTGAACGCGTGGCACTTGTCAAGCGGAGCGGATCCGGATTTAAATTCAAGGTCGCTTGCAACAGCTTCGCCATGTTCGAAAAAGTCGATCCGGCGGTCGTTGACTGGACGCCCAACCTGGGAATCACCAGTCGGGATCCGGAACATACCCGGTCGGTCAT
Organism: Candidatus Zhuqueibacterota bacterium; assembly: GCA_016927835.1. Taxonomy (GTDB): domain Bacteria; phylum Zhuqueibacterota; class Zhuqueibacteria; order Thermofontimicrobiales; family Sulfurfontimicrobiaceae; genus Sulfurfontimicrobium. The sequence goes on from JAFGMA010000034.1 coordinate 1,699, forward strand.
TTCGAAATCGCGCGGACGGTTTTGTTATTATGTCTGCTGCGGTCCGGATCGCCCGAATACCTTCATCCGCTCCCCGCTCATCGAATGCCGCATCATCCCCTGGTTGGTGCATTATTTCAAACTCGACGGATTTCTGCGCTGGGCATTTCATCTCTGGCCCGACAAACCCTGGGAGCGCATTTCCTGGCGCGCGCCGCATTGGCCCGCGGGTGACATGGGATTCACTTACCCGGGACGCGATGGCAAACCGGTGGAAACCGTACGCTATGAAATTTTTCGGCAGGGACTTCAGGATGCGGAACTAGTCAATGTGTTGAAATCGAAACACCCCGCGCGGGCGGAGGAAGCGCTGAAAAGCGTTTTCGGAATAATTATAAAAACCGAAGACATGACTGATTTTTCATCAACCAATGCGCGATCGGCTGAATCGCTGTATTCGCTCGATCCCGCCGATTATGCCGAAGCAAGAAAAATCGTGCTGGATGCGCTCGAAAAATAATAGCGCGCATTTTTGACGGGGAAGTATCGGATTTTAGAATACACTCTAACGCACTGCACACCAAATCCGATACGTTCTATTAATCCAACAATCCATTTCCGCCGTCGCCATGCCCGGAATAAGCGAATCCAATTTTTCAGGACAATATGAAAACGATTATCTCAATTCTGTTGATCCCATTTGTTATCAGCTATTTTGCATCATCGGTACAGGTTTTCACGCATTTGCCTTACTACTGGGATAAGATCGATTTTTTCGTATTCGGTATCCTGCTGTATTCATTGATCTACATGATTTTTTTTCGCAAAAGCATCGCACCCTTCTGGTTCATATTCAGCCATGAACTGACCCATCTGCTATTCGCAATTCTGATGTTCCGCAGACCACAAACATTCATTGTCGAAAGCAATATGGGCGGCTTTATCGGCTTTCGACCGGGTGGCAATTTTTTGATTACGCTGGCGCCCTATTTCTTTCCGACATTCACCTTCATTTTGTTACTGCTGAAACCTGCTGTAAATCGATGGTATTATGAGTATTATCTATTCATACTCGGATTCACCTATGCATTCCATGCGTGGATGTTCCTCAAACATTCGCGTCCGTGGCAGCAGGATTTTCACGATGCAGGCATTTTCTTTTCCTTCGTATTCGTGCTGCTCATGAATATTGTCATGACCACCATCATTTTTATTGTGTTGATGGAGAATTGGAGTATGGCATGGCTGTATTTGAAAGAAGGGGTGACCAACCTGTATTTAATTATTCGCACCGATCCTGTCCCACTGCCCCGATAGACTACTCGTAAGTATTCAGGTTGAATGGTTCAAGGTTCTGGGTTGCCAATTCTGGTGTCGTTTTCTTTACGGGCATTGTTCTAAGGGCGCTGTAGCGTCCTTGCCTTGAATTAACCGGCGGCTTTCATCCCAGGCAAATCCTCTTTAATTGGGCATCATTTCTCGTCAATCCTGAACGGGAACCGCTGAACCCAGAACCTGAGCAGTTGCGAAACCACTCTCAATCAAGTTTCGAATCGACTGCTGCCGCCAATTTCCGCTTGAGCTTTGCCACTACCTGAGGCTGCTGCTTCACGACGTTGGTCAACTCGCCCGGATCGGATTCCAGATCATACAGCGCAGGTCCGAATCCGCTATCTTTTCCCCAGACCTTCTGAAAATAATGCCACTTCGGAGAACGAATCGCGCCGAAATTGCCAAATCCGGTAATGACATGTTCATGAATGCTTTGCGCTTCATCCGTCACCAACCGCCATAGATTACTGCCATCCATTCCCTCATAACCTGAAACGCCGAGTAATGACAAAAACGTGGGCACAAAATCAATGTGACTGGTGAGCGCATCCACCCGTTTGCCGGCGAAGCGCTTATCCGGGTGATAAAGTATAAGCGGAACCCGCGCGACGCAGGAATTCAACAACCCCGCTGTTTTTTGAACGCATCCCTGTTCGCCGAGGTGCGTGCCGTGATCAGTGCTGAAAGCGATGATCGTATTTTCATACAAACCGAGTGCCTTGATCCGCCCAATCAGCTTGCCAATGCAGTGATCCATGAATGTAACTTCAGCCGAGTATAAATCAATCAGTACCGGGATATCTTCTTTGCGCACATCTCTGGGATCAACCCCGTAGCCGAATATCATACGCTCGAACGGATAATGCTCGCGGTAAATGCTCTGGAATCGCGGCGGTGCATCCCAGGGTTCGTGCGGGTCAAACATGTCGATAAATAGCATGAAAGGACCGGCGTTGTCTTTATTTTGCTCCAGCCACCTTGCAGCAGCACTGCAGGAACGGGCGCAAAAATAATCATCTTCGGTCTGCCGTTCCTGGGTATTCAGAATGTATTGGATGATGCGGTCACGAAAACGGTCATTCAGCAAGTGCGAGAAAGTGTATGCTTCCGGACGTATCGGCTCCCTCGGTCCGCTGCGATATTTGTCATTTTCCTGTCCCCGAATCCACTCCCAGCTATGAAAATCCTGGTGAAAATTCATACCAGGCTTGAAGTGGTGATACGTGTCTACGATGAAGCCGGTAGTGAATCCGGCTTTGCCGAGTAGCGCTGCCAGCGTAATATCTTTCGATGGCAGGGGGCGCCATTTTTTACGGTCAGCGAGGATGCTTTTGCCGGTATGCATCACACGGCGCGCCGGGATAGTGGGCAAGCCGTCGGCGTAGCAATTTGCAAAATAAACACTATCCGCTGCCAATCGATCCAGGTTCGGCGTATGAATGCGCTCATTACCGTTGAACCGCAGATAGTCCCAGCGAAACGTATCGGAAATGATGACGATCAAATTGAGCCCGTTGGGTTGGCTCAACTGGACATCGCTCAATGCCCTGACTGATGCTGGCTTTTTAGCGGGTGATTTTGTGCTCCGGGCAAAGAAATTGGTGATCAACGAGGAAGCCGCTCCCAATCCTGCCAGGGAACCTAAAAATGTTCTGCGCGAAAAATTCGATTTATTTTTCATCGCCTTTCCTCCCTTTTTGTGTTTAACCTAAATTTCATGTAAGCAAAATTCTCTCTGCAAAATCGGAAATCTGATCGATCCATTGAATCGTAAATTTTTATATAATACCCGAACGAAAAATGGCGAAGTACTAACATTTGCTGTCATTGCGAGCGACGAAGGAGCGAAGCAATCTCCTAGAATATAAGCACTTACCGATGAGATTGCTTCGGCAAAAAACGCCTCGCAATGACATTTTTGAAACTTTTCGTTCAGGCGCTGTATAATGGTTGCCCGATTGAAGCATCCGGGAAAATAAGGCACGGATATGTTTGAAACGATTCTGAACTTAAGCTCACTGGGTTTCGTTATCGATATTCCGTCGCCGCTCCGCATCGACTTCCTCAAACCACGTTTCCAGTTCGTGAAGCATTTTTTGGGCGCGGCTCGGGTATTTTTCCGCAAGGTTATTGCGTTCGAGTGGATCCTCTTCTATATTATATAATTCCGGCGAAGGAGGAGGCGGTACGTCGCGCGGCGGGTACGGCGGCTTAAAAATCCCGTTCACGATGAAGTGCTCCGGATTATACATTGAAATTTCACAGTTATATCCATCCGGCAACTGCATCGCCTCCCGGATCGCCGGGCGCACGAGTTTCCATTCACCGTCGCGCATGGCTGCGTTACACGTCACCAGCGGGGTGTAGCGATTCCATTGCCAGAAACGCCGCGTTTCAACTTTCCGGGATTCGCCCTTCAACACCGGGAATACATTCACGCCGTCCAGCTTCAAATCACGCGGAATATCCACCTCAACCGCGGATAACAGCGTCGGGAACCAGTCGCAAAAATGCACCATCTCCGGCACTTCGCGTGGAGCATCCAGCCCGGCGCGCCAGCGCAACAGCATGGGAACGCGCACACCGCCCTCGTAAACGGTTCCTTTGGCGCCGTTGTAATTGCAATTAAAACGCGTGGTGCATGCGTCGCCTTCGCCGCCAAAGGCCGGTCCGTTATCACTCGTAAACAACACGATAGTATTATCCTCTAATCCGCACTTTTTGAGTGTTTCCAGAATGCGACCGATTCCGCGATCCATACGGTGGATCATCGCGTAAATGGTACTCACACCTTTATTGAATTTACCGCTCTCCTCGAAGGGACGAATTTCTTCCTGAGGCGCTTGCAGCGGCGTGTGCGGCGCGTTGAAAGTTACGTGGAGAAAAAATGGTTCTTTTTGGTGCCGCTCGATGAATTGAACCGCTTCTTCAGTGAAGACATCTGTGAGATAACGCCGATCCGAGCGCTGCACACTATCGTTGAATTCCAGTCGCCAGTGGTAATAATCGTGCATTCCGCCGCGGAAACAAACCGCTTCATCGAAGCCCCGGCGGGTGGGATGGTAGCGCTTATCGAATGCCCCGAGATGCCATTTCCCAACCAATCCGGTCGTATATCCGGCAGTCTTGAGCACATCCGCCAATGTCACCTCGCTGAGTGCGAGACGTTCGAGTCCCCACCATTCGAGCGTATCAATCGATCCGGTGCGATGGGGATAGCGCCCGGTGAGCAGCGCCGCTCGCGAGGGATTGCAAACCGGTGACGCGGTGTATTGCTGCGTCAAGCACAGGCTCTCTTGCATCAGGGCATCGAGCGTGGGCGTTTCGGACAAACCGTTGTTAAAGGCACTGAAATCGCCGTAGCCCATGTCATCAGCGAGAATGAAAACGATATTCGGTCGCATTTTAGATCCCATTTTTTCTCCTTTTCGGTTTCAATTGTTGAGTGGCTTACGTCCATGATTTCGCATTCAATTCATTACGCGCCGGCAATTCGCGGCATTCGTGTGGGCTCGCGCTCAATTTCCGCCTGGATGAATTTATGCAGCAGGCGCGATTTAATTTCGGCATACGCAGCGTCATCCCAACGATTGTGCAATTCCCCGGGATCGGTTTTCAGATCGAATAATTCGCCGAAATCACCCTCCCGATAAACCGTAATTTTATAGCGCTCAGTCACCATTGTCCGCAAATGCACCGTTGTCGGATTGTGCCGATTTTCGCAAATAACATGATCCCGCGCCTGCTCCTGCCGCGCGCGCCATACATCCAACTGATCGATGCCTTGCAGCGCGCCCGGCACATCGACGCCGGCAGCGGACAGGAAAGTCGGCGCAAAATCGATCTGACTTTGCAGCGCGGAGCAACTGCATCCCTGCGGAATCTGACCCGGAAAGCGGGCGATCATCGGGATCCGCAGCATGTCTTCATAATGAAATGCACCTTTGGCAATCAGCCCGTGCTGCCCCAGAAAATGCCCGTGATCGGTGGTGAACAGGACCAGCGTATTCCCGGCGATACCCTGTTGATCCAGGCAATCGAGGATGCGCCCGATCTCCTGATCGATAAAACTCATCATGCCGTAATAGCACGCCAGATCTTTTTTCAACTCAGCTTCGGGATACAGGTGCGAGTGGAAGCCGTGCAAGCCCTGTCCGCCCGGCTCACGGTAATCGTCCCAGGTGGGATGCTCCTCGCGGGTTTTCCTGAAATGCGGCGGCATGTCGTCGAACTCACTGGCGGTGTATTTGCCCGGCTGCATGTCCTGCGGATCATACATTGACGCCCAGGGTTCGGGGACAATGTACGGCGGATGCGGATCGAAAAAACTGGACCACAGGAAAAACGGCTGATCCTGCTTGACGCTCGATTCAATCGCTGCAATAGTGCGTTCGCCCACCCAGTGCGTGTGATGAAATTTATCCGGCAATGTCCAGCTTCGGTTTTCGCGCAGGAAATAGAATCGCCGCTTCTCCGTCGGAGCATCCCCGGGCAGCGGCTGGAAATAGCTTTTCCAATCGGGCAATCCCTGCTGTTCGAGCCAGATCGCGTAATGCTGACCCACCAGGTGCTCATCCGCGTGCATGCGCGCGGTTTCCAGGTAATCGAAGCCGTACCACGGACCGTGAAACTTACGCCAGAAATCCAGATCGCGCAGCGTCGGATGGCATTCGATGGATTCGCTGCCCGGTTGCGACGCCAGCGGCTGAAAATGGGCTTTGCCGATGAGGATGGTGCGGTAGCCATTGTCGTGCAGCAATCCGGTGACTGTGGGCACATCCTCAGGCAGCTTCACGCCGATGGTCCAGCAATGATGCCACGCCGGATACAGCCCTGTGAGGATGGTGGACCGCGAAGGCGAGCAGACCGGATTCGCACAGTATGCGCGATTGAAGGTCACGCCTTCATCGACCAGCCGATCAAGCACCGGTGTTTTAATGCGCGGATTGGATTTGCCAATGGTATCACAATGCTGCTGGTCGGTGGTGATGAGCAGGATGTTGGTTTGGGGCATAATTCCTCCTGTTGGATTTCAGAAAACGCTGGCTTTTGTGAAAACATCCGGCTTTCGAAAATTGATGCAAAACCTAAAATTTGCTGGTAATATTCAGTTAATAGCTTAATATTCTGAGATTATTTATAAATATATTTGATCCTGTGCTGATAAATGCCCTGTCATTCCGGCACTTTGCGGAGTTAATCCGGAAAGAAAGCATTTTGAGTGAATTACCGATAAGTGAAGAATTTTTTTCTTGCGCATTTCATGCTGTTTCATTCGAAATTCGCACCTCACCTCCCACGCCTCAACAACCGATCGATCAATTCCTGGTTCTCCCCGGCTTCCGCCACCTGGCGTCGAAAATCATCCGCCAGTTGGGTGAGTTGGCGTACGCGCTCAGGATGCTGCGAGGCGATGTCGTAGTTCTCCGAGGGATCGATTTCAAGATCGTACAGCTTATATGTGTTGCATTTCGCCCATTGATACGGCTTCACCGTGCGCTCGAAATGGAGCTTGAATTTACCCTGCCGAATCGCTGTCAACCGGTCCTGATGAAAATAGTAAAAACGCTCGCGGGGAGATGCGCCCCGCCCCTGCAGCACCGGCAGGATATTTACCCCATCGATGATCCGGTCGCGCGGGATGTCGGCGCCCGACAGTTCGAGCAGCGTGGTGAACATATCCATTGTTGTCGCGACTTCCGGGCAGATGGCTCCCGCCGGCAATTTGTCCGGGTAGCGAGCGATGAACGGAACCCGAACGCCGCCCTCCCAGGTCGAGCCTTTGGCGCCGCGCAGAAGTCCGGCACTGCCGCCCTGCTGAAGCTGCGTCGTCCAGGGTCCGTTATCGCTGGTGAAAATCACCAACGTGTTTTCGCCGATTCCGAGCCGGTCGAGGGCGCGCAAAATTTCACCTGCGCTCCAGTCGATTTCTTCGATAACATCGCCATAGAGCCCGCGTTTCGATTTTCCCCTGAATTCATCGGAAACATGCAGCGGGACATGCGGCATGCTATGTGCCAGGTACAGAAAAAACGGGCGTCGCTGATTGGCTTCGATGAATTTGATTGATTCTTCGGTGTAACGTCGGGTGAGGGTATTCTGATCGCAGGGTTGCTCGATGATGTCCCGATCGCGCATCAACGGGATCGGCGGATCACCCCGCGATTCGAGGCTCATGTCATTGCTGTAAGGGATGCCGAAATAGCTGTCGAATCCGCGCTCTGTGGGGAGGTACGCCGAGGTGTGTCCGAGATGCCACTTACCGATGCACGCTGTGGCATATCCCTGAGGTTTGAGAAGTTCGGGCAGCGTTTTTTCGCTCAAGGGCAAACCCACTTTGTTCCCCGGGAAAAATACCTGAACCACACCGGTGCGGATGGGGTAACGCCCCGTGAGCAGGGCAGCGCGCGACGGTGAGCAGACCGATGCCGCGCAATAGAACTGGGTGATGGTGACACCCTGATCAGCCATGCGATTCAGGTTTGGCGTTCGAATGGTGGGATGACCCGCGCGTTCCCAATCGCCATAGCCCATGTCATCGCAGAAAATGAGGATGAAATTCGGTTGGATTCCGCCCTCCGCCTGCTCTCCGGATTTCGAGCAATTCAAAGCCAGAGGCATCGCGCCCAGTCCGGCAAGCGCAGCAGCGGAATTTTTAATGAATTGACGGCGGCTATGTTGATTCATTGACATCTCCTTTGCAGGTTGCTGCTTGCCCATACTTGACAATCCGGGTTATAGCCTGGCTACGTTATCTTACCCGGCTGCGAAATGCAATTAGCAACAAATTTTGGAGATATGCAACTAAAATTTTTTATCACACTGTACTCCCTCAGCCCGGCTGAAAGTGTACCAGTGAAGAGGTGCTTCATTGGCATCCACTTTTTGCATCAAAATCCGCTGGGTCTCATCGCCCCAACATTGCCTCACTTTTCCAAAACCAATTTCCGCGTCGCGCTATGCTGCCCGGCTTGCAAACGACACAAATATGTTCCGGAAGGATAATTTCGGGCGTCCCATTTTACCCGATAATCGCCGCTTGAAAGTGTTGTATTGTATAAAATTTCAATTTGGCGACCCAGCATGTCGTAGATAATTAAGCTGACAAAGCATTTTTCAGGCAGGGAGAAACTGATTACCGTTTCGTTGTTGAAAGGATTCGGGTAGCTCTGCAAAAGCGAAAAATCTGTCGGAACCTGTGTCTCAGGTTTTTGCTCAACAACGGTATTGCCAGGTAAAATGACGCCCCCTTCACGATAGACAGCCAGACCGCCAAGCAGCGTTCCGATCCAGATATTGCCCAGCGAATCTGCCGCAAGCGCATCGATTTGGTTTGTGGGCATACCGGAGTTTCCGGTATGATAGAATGTCCAGTTCTCGTTATCAAATTTGGTCAAGCCATCATACGTGACGATCCATTTGTTGCCCTGGTTATCAATTTCGAGCCCCGAAACATTATCAGTCGGCAGTCTGGAATTGTCTTTGTTATATATTGTCCAATCTGATCCGCTATATCGCACCAGGCCATAATTTGTACCGATCCATTTCACATCATGCTTATCAATTGCAATCGCATTGACATAGCTGCCAGGTAGCTCAGAGCTATACACAACCCAATTCTCCCCATCAAATCGAGCCAGACCATTGCCGGTGCCAACCCATAAATTATCATGGCTGTCCAGCGCGAGCGCCTGAATTACTTCACCAGGCAATTCCGAATTCATCGTGTTATATACCGTCCAATCGCTTCCGTTGAATTTCACCACACCGGAATTCGTAGAAAAGCAATTATAATACACGCCAATCCATTTATTGCCCTGGCTATCAATCACAATCGAACCGACCCAGTTATCCGGCATGCCCGAATTGTCGCTGTCAAACACAGTCCAATTCGTCCCGTCGAAGTGAACCAGCCCATTGTACAGGGTTCCAATCCATAGATATCCTTGGTCATCGATAGCAATATCTGAAGCAGCGTTATGCGGCATACCGGAATTTTTATCATTATAAACGAGCCAATTCATGCCATCGAACCGCGCCACGCCGCCATCTGAGGTCGCCACCCATATATTCCCGTGTTTATCTTGATTAATGGTAGAAATCGCATTGCCCGGCAGCCCTGAATTTCCGGTGTTATAAATCGTCCAAGCATTATTCTCGAGCTTTGCCAGGTTACCATACCGCGTCCCGATCCATTTTCGACCGGCATTGTCGATTTCAATAGCCTCGATTGTGGTATCGGACAATCCTGAGTTGCCGGTATGATACACGAGCCAATCGGTACCATTAATAAAAATCAATCCATGCAACGTTGCAAGCCATTAATTGCCCTGGGGATCAAGTGCAAGATCATACACGTAGTTGTCGGGAATATCTGAGTTATCCGTATTATACGTGATCCAGTTCTCTCCGACTAACCGGGCAAGACCAGCACCCCCCGTCCCTATCCACGTGCTGCCATCTGCATCGATGGTCACGGCAAAGACATCCGGACGATTTGGATATTGCGCTTCATAGGTTGTCCAGTTCTCACCGTCAAACTTGACCAGTCCACTCAGTAAGAGGGAGTCGGAATGCCACCAATGGATCTTGCAGCCAACCCAGAGAGCTCCCGATGAATCGATGGCGAGTGCGCGTACATCATCGTCGGGCAGCGGATAATTTTCACGATTATATTCAATCCAGTTGGTGCCGTTAAGCATTGCCAAACCGCCCGATGTGCCAATCCAGATGCTTTTTTGCTTATCAAAGGCAATGGCGTTTACGACATCACCTGGCAATCCGGAGTTTTCTGTGGTATACACGGTCCACGTATCGCCGTCAAATTTTGCCAACCCGCCGCGATTCATGCCGATCCACAGGGTTCCATCGCTATCGCGGTTCAGCGTAGAAATATGGTTATGTGGCAAGCCGGAATTTGCTTTATTATAATAAACCATTGCGCCCGTCTTTTTGTGTAATTTTGTGAGTCCCGTGCCCCCAACCCACACATATTCGCCAGCATCACATATCGCGTTGACCCCTGTTCCGGATGTGAAATTGATCCATTCGGGATTGGGTGTTTTGGCGATGACAGGCTGCGAGAGTGCCGTCATCGCCAGCAGAAATTTCACTGTGACTATGCGATAAATGGACAAATGAAGATGTTTCATGTTACCTCCTATTTCACCACCACCGATTTCCGCTGCACCACCTGTCCGCCCGCAACCAGCCGCAGCCAATACACCCCGCTGGGCACGAGCCTTCCCGTATCATCAAAGCGCTGCCAGGTGAGCCGGTGAACGCCTTGCATCAAGTAGTCAGATTTCAACGTGGCGATTTCCCGACCCCGGGCATTGTAGATTTTGAGACTCACCCGTGCCGGACGAAACAACCGGTATTCGATGGTGGCTTCTCGGCTGACCGGATTGGGAAACGCACCGATTAATTCGAAGACGTGTGGGGTGCCCTCCGTCGGCGTGTCTTCGGCGTTGCCGGCGGAGGGATCTAAAAACCCGTAGAATTCGAGACGGTGATTATCAATTCAGCACTGGAGAGGAATCCCGCTTCGTTGATCACGTGCAGCGTGAGGGTGTCCTGTTTTTCATCGTAGCTAGAATAATAAAAATATTCTCCGGTGTCGCGTACATCGATTCCGCCATTGGTCATCTCCCACTTATAGGTCAATCCTTCCCCGAGCGGATCTCTGGCTTCAATGAATAGTTTGGCATAACTTTGCGGTTTAACGGTATTCCGCGCGATGTCGAATTTTTCGATGACCGGCTTGAACGGATCAGCAGATACCGCGGTGGGACACATCAACAGAATGGAATCGAGCTGGCTGGCGATCGTAACCAGCTTATTGATTAATTCACCTTCAGGGGTAAATTCAACGGCAATATTGTTCCTGATAAAATGCCTGGCTCCGTAGAAGGAAATGTCCCCAATGATTTTCGTCGAATCTCCTGGGGGAACTTTTACTTCAAATGGCAGGGACGAAACGTAGAGCCTTCTGATATAGTATTCATGGGCGCCTTCGCAGGTTTCAGAAACAGTCAAGTGAATGTGGATCAAATCAGTATCAGTAAATATATATGTATGCGCGCGTTTAATATTAATTTTGTTATCGACGCGCCAGAATGATGGATTGCTGTAATGATGAGTGATTGGAGCTCCTTCGAGTTCGGGGATCGTATATTTGGCTAAGTTTGCCCCGGCGCGAATGGCTCCGCTTTTTCCGGGCCAATTGTAAAAATCCGCTAGTTCCTTCAACTTTTCCAGGCTTTCGTCCGGTGGCGGATCCTGCGAAAACAACTAACCACTTGAACCGAATATAAGCCAGGTGAGCAGGCTGCAGAGAAGCAAATTTTTACTAAGCATATTAATTCCTCCAATCTCAGTAAAATTTAGATTTTTTTTGCAACAGCTTCCTTTATTGCATAATGAGTTGTTGCCATCTTTAACACATGTACGAAGTAATAAAATAGCCGAATCATTCTACACCAAAACAACTATTCGGAGCAGTCGCGTTACCAGTTTCAGTAGCCGGATTGGCATCCACGACTCTGATGACGTATGAAGGATCAAAGCTCCATCCGATAGCCCAGCTTTCTGTGCACGGCGTATAATCGGGATTCACATCAGTGTCAACTTTTATACATGCATCATACACTGCACCGCCGATTGTACCAAAAGCATGTCTAAGAAATCGCGATCTTTTTTCTGAAGGAGGATTATAACCAGTATCTTCACCAACAACCGGATCATTCCAGAAAGAGGGATTTGCATAAAATGGATTATTGCTCCAGCCACGTCCGATTGGCTTGACACAATTCACATAACCAAAAGGTTCGGCATATTTATAAACCAGACCGCATCCCACAGCATTTCCGAATGTGGTGACTGCTTTTCCCATATCGTATCAGTTGCAGGCGTGTGATGATGATTTATAAGTAAAAAAGTCTGTTAATTTAAAGTTTTCATTCAAATAGCCATTTGTGAAATATGGGGCGCCAAGACAAACGTCATATACCAATCCCCAGCTATTGTATAAACCCTGGGTAATCGTACTGGCTGCGTTTCCGGCGCTGCTCTGCCCATTCGCCGAGACACACGCATAATCCAGCACATCGGTCCATGGTTCTGCCATGGGCGATTGCGGGGCGGCGAGAAGCGTATAGTGGATATGTGGTCCGCTGTTTTCAATGGACACCGAACCCGGCAGTTGCACATAATTTACTTTTCTCACACACCAGTGCCACGAACAGTTCCGCTTGCCCACGCTCCCGGGCGTATACGAATTCGTGGTCGAAAACAGTGTCTCCAGCGAATTGGGTCCGCCATCGGGAAACGGGACCATGGTATCCGGAAAGCCGCCGATGCCTGTGCAGCTCATAATGGCAAAAATATGCATCAAGCACACATCATCCTGGCTAGAGATATTTCATGGGCAATCCTCCTTGAAGTTTAAATATGAGTGATATGCTGAGAAACAACATCGAAGCA